>NZ_JCACKG010000187.1:0-3715 GCF_059505265.1 Myxacorys chilensis
GAATCGCCTTTGGACTAGTCATTTAGACCCAAACAACATGTCTGAGACATTACCCCTGAAACGCTGGTTTTACACTGATTCTAAGCGAAATGCAATTCTAAATTCAACATCTACAACTGTAGTATTCTGGACTGACGAGCATACTACAATCGCCCTCAAAGCTGCATTCTCCCGTTCGGATCAGCTCAGGAATTCAGTCCAACTCCAAATCGCTCGACCTTAAGCTGTAAAAGTGTTTGAGCCATTTTTGTCGAGTTGGGACTTCTGCGGTGAGAGCAGGAAAGCAGGTAGAGAATACGTGATCGCGCAGGTCACTCAGGCTATGTTCCAGTTTGAGTTTTTTCTTTAAATATCAACAAAATAGAACGCGAAAAATAAGAGTCCCCATCGGTTGATCAACTAAACTCATCCTGAATAATCGTCAAGCCTAGGTCTTTATAAGGAATAAGCATTTTATTCGTGACGGTTGACGCAGTAACAAGGTAGGTGAGCGCTTGAATTGATTCCACCACGTAAGAGGCTGCTGTATCTAACTTTGCAGCGGTAACTAACCCAACGACTTCAGCGGCGCTTAACAACATGGCTCGTTTCACATGCGCTTCATTCAGGTTCGTCACACTGATTCCGACCTCTGGGTGTAGGCTGCAAACGCCCAGCAAACAGAGATCTGCCCGAATCATTCGTAAGGCTTCAATGGTGGCAGCACCGACATTGACCAAAGCTTTTTTGTAAAGCTGTCCACCTAGCATCACAACCTCAATGTCAGGATGCTCTGCGAGTGCGATCGCGATTGGCGGACTGTTCGTCACAATCGTCGCGTGCAGGTCCAACGGTAAATGACGCGCAACTTGCAGTGTAGTCGTTCCGCCATCCAAAATCACAACTTGTCCTGGACGGACTAATTTTGCAGCAGCGCGGGCGATCGCTGATTTTTCTTGAGGAGCTTGTCTTTGTCGATCGGCGTAGCTGGCAGTCGCGGGAGAGGTCAGAAGTGCACCTCCATGAACCCGCTGTAACAACCCTGATTCTGCCAATTCTCGCAAGTCACGTCGAATTGTATCCTCAGACACGTTGAGTGCAGCACTCAGTTCCGAAGACAGGACCTTCTTCTCGATCTGCAAGCGTTCTAGGATCAATTGCCGCCGTTCCGCACTCAACATAATGGATCTTGCCTGAAATTGCACGTTTGCTCTTGAAATTGCGCATCTGTGAGTTTATACTCATCAATATCTCCATTATCGTCGATATAAACCTGTATTTTCAATTAAGCTCAGGCATATTCGTGCAAACTGTTTCATTCAATCTTTTTCAAAAACAACTCATGAATTCTATTGCTTTCCCGATCGATCTCAGCCAATACCAGCTGCTCAAGCTTGACCCAGCTCATCCAATTCTGACCGATGAGCAGCGAGCGACGCTTAAAGCCAACATTCAGCTTTGCCGCGATGCCATTGTGTTCTTTACTGCAACTGGTGCTGCGAGAGGCGTCGGCGGACATACAGGCGGTCCTTACGACACTGTTCCTGAAGTCATGATTTTGGACGCGCTTTTTCGAGGGGCACCAGAGCAATTTGTGCCAATCTTCTTCGACGAAGCGGGACATCGTGTGGCAACGCAATATTTGATGTCCGTCCTGCATGGCGATCTGCCGGCTGAGCAGCTTGCTCACTACCGCGAAGCTTATTCTCATCTACCTGGACATCCTGAATTGCAGCTAACCCCTGGGGTGAAGTTTAGTTCAGGTCGTCTCGGACACTTATGGGGCTACGTGAACGGTGTCGCGCTCGCAAATCCTGACAAGACCGTATTTTGTCTTGGTTCTGATGGTGCACAGCAAGAAGGCAACGATGCAGAAGCAGCGCGTCTAGCGGTGGCTCAACGGATCAACGTGAAGCTGATTATCGATGATAACGACGTAACGATCGCGGGGCATCCGTCTCAGTACCTTCCTGGGTATAGTGTTTCTCAGACTTTGGCAGGACAGGGAATCAAGATACTCGAAGGCAGTGGAGAAAACATTGATGATCTCTATCGCCGGATTTGCGAAGCGATTACAACGTCAGGGCCCGTTGCGGTGATTAATCAGCGTCCGATGTCGGTTGGCATTGAGGGAATAGAAGGCACCACTCACGGACATGACGTGATTCCCGTGAAGATGGCCATCTCCTACTTAGAAAAACGGGGACTGACTGCCGCTGTGGAGTATCTGAACTCGATCGAGAAAACCAAAAATCCCTATCACTTCATCGGTTCAGGTGAGCATTGGGACTCGAATCGTAACGTGTTTGGCGATGCTGTCGTCGCGATGCTCGATGAGATGAGTGAAGCCGATCGCAAAGCGAATGTCTTGGTGATTGACAGCGATTTGGAAGGCTCCTGTGGATTAAAGAAGATTCACGATGCCCATCCAGAAGTCTTTATTTCCTCTGGGATCATGGAGCGTGGCAACATTTCTGCCGCTGCGGGATTTGGCATGGTCGCTGGAAAGCAGGGCATCTTTGCCACCTTTGCCGCATTCCTTGAAATGTGCGTTTCAGAAATTACAATGGCGCGGCTCAACTACTCCAACTTGCTCTGCCACTTCTCTCACTCCGGCATTGATGATATGGCAGACAACACCTGTCACTTCGGGTTAAACAACTTCTTTGCCGACAATGGCATTGATGACAGCTATACAACACAGCTTTACTTCCCAGCAGATGCTGCACAAATGAGAGCCTGTGTCAAAGCTGTGTTTCATCAGCCTGGACTGCGGTTTATCTTCTCGACCCGCTCTAAAACGCCCAATATTCTAGATACAAATAATGCTGATCTCTATGGAGGCGACTACACTTTTATTCCAGGTAAAGATGAAGTGGTACGAGAAGGAACGGCTGGTTATGTTATTTCTTTTGGAGATGCACTTTACCGCGCTGCTGATGCGGTGGAACGTCTTAAGCAAGAAGGAATTGATGTCGGTTTAATCAACAAACCCACCCTGAATGTCATTGATGAAGCAATGTTAGCAAAAGTTGGAACTGCGCCTTTTGTGCTAGTGGTCGAAGCTTTTAATCGCCGCACTGGGTTGGGAAGCCGATATGGATCGTGGCTGCTAGAGCGAGGGTTAACACCCAAGTTCGCCCATCTTGGCACTCATAAAGAAGGCTGCGGTGGATTGTGGGAGCAATATCCTCATCAAGGGCTTGACCCAGATGGCATTATCAGCAAAGTGAAGGAGTTGATCAAATAGGGTCACAAAAATGCGATTCAACACTGCCTTGCTATTGATGGAGATGTAGGGCAGACGCATACAATTTCTAACATCCTAAATTTCGAGTAGATCCCTGCTTCTATTGAACTCAAACCTTGATCAAGCACGCTGATGCTAGACCCTAGACAAGAGATAAATGCTAGAAGTTCTATCGATCTGGAACAGCGAAGAAATTGGTATTCTCCTGTTGCGGATGTGTATTACAACGCTAGACCGCCCTACCCAGAGCCGCTCATTAATCGCTCGATTACTTTAGCTCAGCTTTCCGCAGATGCATCCATCCTTGAGGTAGGTTGCGGTCCAGGAAATGCAACGGTGGCTTCTGCTCCATTTGGTTTTTCAATAACCTGTCTTGAGCCAAACCTAGATTTTGTCATTTGGCAGAACACAATTGCAATCAATATCCAAACGTGACTAGGGCGAACGCATACGTTTCTTCATAATTTGCGGGAAGGTTTAGAAGGC
>NZ_JCACKG010000188.1:0-3696 GCF_059505265.1 Myxacorys chilensis
CGGCCGGGGACTGCCGGATCGCGGTAAGCGGCGGATCGATCAGGTCGTTGAGCGGAGAGTCGTCGAAGCCCACGACGGACAGGTCGCGGGGGATGGCGACGCCAGCGGCCCGCGCCGCCCGAACGATCCCGTAGGCCAGGACATCGGCGCCCGCGAAGATGGCGGTCGGCGGGTGGGGAAGCGAGAAGAGAGACCGGAGCGCCTTGCGCCCGAACGGGTCGCCGAACGGGCCCTTGAGGATCATCGCCGGCTCCATGGCGACCCCTTCTTCGGCCAGGGCCGAACGGAAGCCGAGCAAGCGCTCCTCGACGCTGATCATCCCGGCGGGCCCGCCTACGAAGGCGATGACGCGATGGCCGAGGTCGAGGAAGTGCCGGGCCACGAGCCGCCCGCCCTCGATGTTGTCGGCGAAGATGCGCGGCGCCGTGGCGCCGGGCACGTCCTCGTCGAGGAGAACGACGTGACGCAGCCGGCTGATGCGCTCCGCCAGCTCGGGAGTCCCCGGATGGTTGGTCAGGAGCAGGGCTCCGTCGATCTGGCGATCGGCGATGCGCGACAGGAGCCGCAGCTCCCGCTCGGTCTCGTTGCGGGAGTTGAAGATGGCGAGGCTGTAGCCGTGCTCGTCCGCCTCGGTTTCCGCCGCGCTCGCGATCGAGGCAAAGAAGGCATAGCTCACGTCCGTCACGATGAGGCCGATCGTCTCGCTCGCTCCGGCCGACAGGCGGCGGGCGATCGCGTTCGGCACATAGTCGAGCCGCCGCGCCGCCTCCTCGATCCGGCGGCGGGTGTCCTCGGGCAACTCGATCCGGCCGTTCAGGAAGCGCGACACGGTGGCAACCGAAAGGCCAGCCTCGCGCGCCACATCCCTGAGCCTGGCGGTCAAATCGGCCTCCGTGAAACCGGTTTACAAAAGGGCTAGACCGGCCTACCCGTCGGGTCAAGCCCGAGGGGAACTCGGTCGTCTCCGAAGATGAAAGAGGATCCAAAGTGGCCGCACTCGACCCGCCCGTCCGCCTGACCGACCTCGACCTGCCCGAATTCGGCGAGCCCACCGTCGAGCCGATCCTTCCGCCCGAGACCTATGCCGGCCGCCGGACCGAGGCGCTGGCGCGAGCGCGGGCACGGGACCTCGACGCCTTGGTCGTCTACGGCGACCGGGAGCATTCGGCCAACATCGCCTTTCTCAGCGGCTACGATCCGCGCTTCGAGGAGGCCCTGCTGATCCTTCCCGCGGCGAGACGTCCTGCGCTCCTCGTCGGCAACGAAGGCTGGGGCTACGCCGAGCTGATGGCCCCCGACCTGGAGCGGGTGCTGTTCCAGAGCTTCAGTCTCCTGGCGCAGCCGCGCGGCCAGAGCGCCCCCCTGTCCGCGATCCTGCAGGACCGCGGAATCGGCCCGGGCGCGCGCGTCGGGGTCGTGGGCTGGAAGTACTTCGGGGAGGGCGACGGCGACCTCGACGAGACCTCGCTCGAGGTGCCCTCGTACATCGCGGACGCGCTGCGGCGGCTGGCGGGCGACACGGGCCGGGTTATCAACGCCACCGACATCCTCATGGCGGCGGAGGACGGGCTCCGCGCCATCAACGACGTCGACCAGCTGGCCGCCTTCGAATACGCCGCCACCTTTACCTCGCAGGGGCTGCGCAACGTCCTCTTCGGGCTGCGGGCGGGCATGCGCGAGATCGACGCCATGCGCCTCATGGGCCTCAACGGCCTGCCCCTCTCGGCGCATCCCATGCTCTCGTCGGGCCGACGCGCCTTCTATGGCCTGCCCAGCCCGTCCACCAAGGTCATCGAGCGCGGCGATGCCTTCACCATGGCCTACGCCATATGGGGCGCGCTGACGGCCCGCGCCGGCTTCGTGGCCGAGAGCGAGGAAGACCTGCCCGAGGGGATCCGCGACTATGTCGGAAAGCTCGTCGCTCCCTACTTCTCGGCCGCGGCGGCCTGGTACGAGACGGTCGGGATCGGAGTCACGGGCGGCGAGGTCTACGACGCCGTCCACAGCCGGATCGGCGACCCGTTCTTCGGCGTGGCGCTGAACCCCGGTCACCAGATCCATCTCGACGAATGGATGAACAGCCCGATCCACGAGGGGAGCGCGACCCCGCTCCGCTCGGGCATGGCGCTGCAGATCGACATCATCCCCGCCACGGGCTCGCCCTGGTTCACGACCAACATCGAGGACGGCATCGCCCTGGCCGACGAGGGCCTCCGCGCGGCCTTCGCGCAGCGATACCCGGAGGCCTGGGACCGGATCCAGCGTCGCCGGCAGTTCATGACCGAGGCGCTGGGCATCCGGCTCCGGCCCGAGGTGCTGCCCTTCAGCAACATCCCGGCCTACCTGCCGCCTTTCCTCCTGTCCCCCCATCGCGCCATGGTCGTGGCGCGCGACTGACACCGGAGCCGCCTTCGACGCGAGGACCTCCATGGAGCTGCAGTTCGGAACGATCGCCCGGTACCTGCCCTACCTGCTCGAGGGGTTGGGCATCACCGTCCTGGTGAGCGTCGCCACCTGCATCCTCAGCTTCGTCCTGGGGCTCGGAGTGGCGATGATCCGCGTCTCGCGGCTCGGGTGGCTGCGCTGGATCGGCGGAGCCTATATCGACATCTTCCGCAACACGCCCTTCCTCGTGCAACTCTTCTTCTTCTACTTCGGCCTGCCCGAGATCGGCATCCTGATCGGCCCCATCGAGACGGGCATCATCGCCCTGAGCCTGTCGACCGCCGCCAGCAACGCCGAGGTCATCCGCGCCGGCATGGAGACGGTGGATCGCGGCATCGTGGAGGCCGCTCGGTCCTTCGCCCTGACGACGGCGCAGCTCTACCGGCACATCATCCTGCCCATCGCGCTCCGGGTGTCCTGGCGGCCGCTGGGCAGCGTGTTCATCAACATGGTGCTGACGACGTCCGTGCTGTCCACGATCACGGTCAACGACCTCATGGGCAATGCCAACACGGTGTCCTCGACGACCTTCCGGCCGTTCGAGGTCTACCTCACGGTGCTCGTCCTTTATTGCCTCGTGACCTTCACGCTGTCGGCGATCGTCAACAGCGTGCAGGCGCTCTGGCTCGAACCTCGACGGAGATAGGGATGGAACGCACAGCGAACCGGCAGGTCGCCATCGAGGTCTGCGTGGAGAACACCGACGGCCTTCTCGCCGCGCAGCAGGCCGGCGCCGACCGGGTGGAGCTTTGCGCATCGCTCATCGAAGGCGGCCTGACGCCGAGCTGGGGCATGATCGAACAGGCCAAGCGGGTCGCCACCATCCCCTTCCATGTCATCGTCCGACCCCGCGGCGGCGACTTCCTCTATTCGGAGATCGAGTTCGCCGCCATGCTCGTCGACGTGGAGTCGCTGCGGCGTCTCGGCGTCGCCGGCGTGGTGGTGGGCTGCCTGACGGCGGACGGGGACATCGACGAGGATCGCATGCGGGCCCTCGTGCAGGCCGCGCGACCCCTCTCCGTCACATGCCACCGCGCCTTCGACATGACCCGCGACGTGGCCGCCGCCGTCGAGGCGCTGGTCCGCTGCGGCGTGGACCGCGTGCTCACCAGCGGACAGCGCGACACGGCTCTTGAGGGCCTGGACACCATCCGGGCGACGGTGGAGGCCGCGGGAGACCGCCTCAAGGTGATGGCCTGTGGCGCGCTGGAGGCCGGCAACATCGCCCGGGTGCGCGATGGCACCGGCGCG
>NZ_JCACKG010000189.1:0-89433 GCF_059505265.1 Myxacorys chilensis
GTATCAGTTCAACTCTTCAGCTGCAATTATGAAGAAACGTATGCGTTCGCCCTAGTGTACCTGGACTGGAAACCGAGCGATCGCAAATACAGCGAAGTCAAGGTCAGGTATGAACTATTCGGACTACACTTTTCGCAATTCACAAAGTATGGAAGGTACGGATAGATGTCTTTCTGTTAGTTAGGAACTCACAAGGGTTATTCACAATGCGATCGCCGAGTGCTCATGAAGTCATAAACTCCTAGTGCATTAGAACTAATAAAAAGACCCGCTCATTCTGTAAAGCCAACTCGTAGCAACTCTGACTTAACCCCTTGATTGATAAGTTCACCAGTATCTTGCTTAACTGCATCTCTGAACTAGTCCAATCTGAGCAAAATCGCTGAAACCCCTGATATTTCGTTGTTTTGTCAAGAACTTCTGCTGTATGAGCAGTTAACCAAAATTCTAAAACGCTTATGAGATGACACTTTACAGAGCTAGCTAATTTAACTGGACTAAAAAAGAACTATTTGGACTAAATGCTGAGTAAGGTCGAATCAGAAAATAGCAAGCTGACTCTCTTTACCTCTATCAGTCAAGCTTATGAATGAGCTACTGATCAGCAGATCGCGATCGCATCCTGTGCAAATATGAATCAGTATCACGAAATTTACACGGCTTTTCAAGCAAAGCGTCACTATAGGAAGAAGCTCGCCTTGAGATACGAATGAACCGTTGATCGTGCCAAGCCCATCCGCCGAGCTACTTCCGATTGAACTCCCCAGTTGTCCAAGAATCCACACCCAGTTCCTAGTAGTTCACGATAAAGCGCAATAGCTTCACGTTGCCGGAGTTGCCGCTGGAAACTGCGAATCGCATTGATGTGGTTTCGCCCACTGGCTCGACGGTGACATTGCTCGTTGGAAATACGATCGCGCCAATTGTTCACGACTTATAACAACTGAGATACAGACTCTATGGTACAAACTTTTGCTGGCACTCTTAGGATTTGCCGCCATTGTCAGCAGTTTTTTATTCTCTTTGTTCTGGGTCAAAAAACTCAAACAATCAAATTGGCGCGGCTAAAAGCTGGCAATAGAACGGACGATCGCGGAATTGCAGCAGTGGCGTGAGAAACTTCGACGCAGGAGATTTTAATTTGGCAAAATGGGTTCCGGCGTTAATTCCCTATGTACCTGCAGACTAACTCTGCATGATTGTCATGAAGAAGCATCGCAGGCAGTCTGCCTTTGAGCAGTGGACAGTTGATACCTCTCGTTAATAGCGTTCATGTCACTTTTTGCCGTATCCATAGCAGTTTGAGCATCGCTTAGTGCGGTTTCTGCCAAAGTGAAAGCACCAGCAGCGGCGACAGCAGCAGTAGCAGTAGCAGGACCAGCGGCAACAGCAGCAGCGGCAGCAGCAGTAGCAGTAGCAGCGTCAGCAGTAGCGGTCGCAAGGGCAGCAGTAGCGGTCGCAAGGGCGGCGTCGGCAGCAACATTCGCAGTAGTAGCGGTCGCAAGGGCAGTAGTAGCGGTCGCAAGGGCGGCGTCGGCAGCAACATTCGCAGCAGTAACGGGCGCAAGGGCAGTAGTAGCAACAGCAGCGGCAACATCTGCGGCCACATCGAGACCTATCTCAGCAGCGGCGGCAATAACCGCTGCTATTTCAATCTCAGTGGCGGTCGCAAGGGTAGCAGCAGTAGTAGCAGCGGTGGCAGTGGCTGCTATTTCAATCTCAGTGGCGGTCGCAAGGGTAGTAGCAGTAGTAGCAGCGGTGGCAATGGCTGCTGTGTGAGTAGCAGTGGCGGTCGCAAGGGTAGCGGCTGTGGTAACAACAGCCGCGGCAGTAGCCTCAATTTGCGTCTTGTTATAAACCACAGCTGCTGCTGCTGCCGTAGAAGCGGCAGCAGCAGCTATGCGAGCGGTTGTGCACTGTTGGAAAGCAACAACCTTTGCATCGTAAAGCGCCTTGGCTGAATCATAGTCGTTCTTGAGCCCAGCTTCTGTTGCTCTAGCATCCGTGCATTTCGTCGATTCTGTCATTTCTAAATCTCTTTTGAGTTGTTGGAAGGGACAAACATTTTACTTCCTGCACAACAGTATCAAAATATTTGATATTTCAAAGAAATTTTTTGGTTTGAATTATCGAAAATTGCTACAACTAATTGAAATTCATATAGACCATAGCGAGAAAGATTGAAGCGCAGGGGACTTTGAAGCTAAAACTTGAAATTCAAAACGAATTATCCCGTTTTGACTGGCTTGCTATAGCTGGAAGCTAGCCGCAGCAGCAGAGGTTTCGTTTTCGCTGTAGTTTCTGGTGGCGTATAGTGCGGTGACGATCGCGTTTCTAATGATTGGGTTGAGTTCCTGCATCTGTGAATCGGTCAGATGTTCGCAATGAAAGTCCTCCATCTCATTGCGGACCGCGATCGCAATTAGCATCGCTAGGGCTTTAGTCTCTTTGTAATAATCGAGGGCGCTGTTTTGTCATCTCTGAGTACCCGCAAGGATCTATCTCATATTAGTTATGCGCCATCACTTCTCAAGACAAGATCGGGCAACTGAAACTCTCAGAACCTGGGTTACAGCCAAAAAATAGATAGGCTGAAATCTCCTATTTGTAAAGGGTTACCTGAGTTACAGCGATCGTAATTACGACAATTCCCGTAATTCAATTTCAGGTTTTTTCAGGTTTTCACCACTAACAGGGCTTTTCCTCAAGATTGAGGAAAAGCAAACAAGGAGAGCGATCGAGCGAGTTTGCGCAGGATGCACAGGATGCAACGCGCGGAATTTCATCATTGATAATGAGAAATAAACAGGGATAGAGATTGAGGCAATTAGTGAATGTGTAGAGCCAACGATGCCTGAGTCTTAACTGTAGATGTTGATTGGGTGAACTTTATTTGGATGAGCAGGGACGCGATCGCAACGCTCGAAGTAGAAAAGGTACGTCCCCAGAGAACTTCAATGATTAAGCGATCGCTTTTTGCTGCTGTCCTGATTGCCGTTTCTGCTATCCCCGCCAGAGCAGACCTTGCTGACACACTTCAGGAAATGCAGGAGACAATCTCAACAATTCAGCGTCAATGGCTGTACATAGGAAAATCCAAAAAAGGTGAAGACATTTACCTTAGAACAAATACACTTACGCCAGATCGAAATACCAATCAAGTTGGCTTTCACTACAGGATTGGAGAAGACACTGTGCTAGCGATCGCTAGCTGTTCCACATCTTTGATGACTGTAGGACAAGTAAACGGAGTTTCTCAAAACCTGAAAGATCCGAGAAATCGTTTTACACCAAATCGCGGTTCCGCTACGGACAAAATGGTGAAGACGGCTTGCTTCCGAGCGTTTGATTAGAGAGAGACCGCTCATCGTGATAGAAGTCTTGGCATTACTCTCAGTTCTTGCGGTCAGGCATAAAAAGAGCGTGCCTACTCTTTATCAGTGCTCATATCTCGCAGCGCGTTTTCTGCTGCCAATTCGTTGTGAAGCATCTTCCAGGCAATGTCGCAAACTCTGACTGATGCATTCAGTTTTGCTGCTTCTGCGTGGGCGTCTCCATCGAAGGACGGTTTGACTAACTTCTTTGCACTGCGGATACAGCTTTCCATCAGGGAGAGCAAATCACCTTCGAGCCGATCCAAGCGATCGAGCTTTTGCTTCAAAAGGGCTGCTTTTGAGGCGAGTTTTTCAACCTTTTCGGGCGATGGGCGCTTGGAACTATTGGTCATGTAGCCATTTTAGCGAGAGCATCCCCCCCTCCCTATTTCAAGCATGGAGCTAGGCTTTTGGTGTTTGTTTTCTGGTCTTGTCAATCGCGCAGAAATAAATGAAGTTAAATTGCACTCTTCTTTTTTCGTTTTCTACTAGATTTCGCAGGTTCTGAAGCTTTTGCGCTTTTTGCCTCTTCTTCTTTCTGCTTCATGTAGCGCTCGATCGCGTTTCGTAAAACTTCACTAACTGTACCCATAGCCATAAATTTAAGGCTCCTAAACTCTACAAATTATCTGCGATCGCGGGATGATCTGGGTTACACTTTGTCGCCCCAAACAAGGCTAAGACCTTTGCAGAGAAGGCGTTTACCTGGGTTGAAGTTAGTCGAGTCATTATTCCATGTTGAAGACGGAGAAATACTTGTGCTGTAAGGTTTTCCCTTGAGTCGTGATTACCAAGATTGGTAACGACAATTCATGATAAGAGATCGTCATGCTTGCGCTCATCATAAAGTGCGATCGCATTATTTTTTCTCAGCCTCTTCAACTTGTCGATTGACCTCCTCGATTAAGCGATCGCCCCTTTCCAGCAATTGATCAATCTCTTCCATTTTCTGTTTGCTTTCGGCTGATTGCTGAGGCTCTGAGATTTCAAGGAGTAGCATTTGAACGCCACTGATAGCAATCGTGCCTACGACGATAATTTTGATGAGGTTTTTAACGTTGATCATCTTGAGATTTCAAGGGGCTTTATTCTTTTTACTTCAAGCGTAGCGATCGTTTTCTGTGCGCTTGATGGTTTTACCGAATCAACATCCAGATCAAGTTCTGTCGCTCTGAAAGCAGCTTTTAAGAAAGGGCAGCCATCTATCCCCCCCTCCTTTCTCCCTCCTAGTCTTCGCGGGATTTGTTCGCCCTGGGTTTGTAACCGGCTTAATTCCCTTATGATAAATATTTATTCTGATTGGGAGAAGTTCAAACAGGATAAATAATAATTAGACCTTTTGTCGGGTAATTGAAACTATGAAAAGAGTAATTTACCTGTTGTTGATGAGTTTGTTCTTAGCTCTTTCATTAGGCATTCATGGCGTTAGAGGGCAAGGAGCGGCACAAGTTCCTCAAGCAAAGAGCAATTCTACTGAAGTAGGGAAAGCAAATCAACTAGATCCTGGAATGGATTCTTTCACCAAAGATGTTATTGATGCCGCGTCAAAAATTGGCGGTGTGATTAGTGTTTTCGTCGCGATCTTCCTAGCCTATGACCAAGTTAAAAGAAACAGACAACAAAAGGATGATGAGTTAAAAGAGAGTAAAAGGAGTAGAAAACAACGTGAAGAAGAGCTCCGATGGAGGAAGGCGAGCCTCGCAAGAGATATGTTGAATGAGATGTGGGAGGACTCTTACGCTAACGACGCTATGCTTATGTTGGACTGGTCTAACCGCGAATACAATACAGGTAAGGACCAGCTAGAAAGAATAGCACGAGAAGAAATGTGGGAAGCTTTACGTACTGATCCCACAAATTTTGACAGCAAGGAGAAATATGTCAGAGATTGCTTTGACCATTTTTTCGGTTTCATGCAGATGCTTGAACACTATATTTCGATAAACCTCATTATGTTTGATGATGTGAAATACCCATTTAGCTATTTCGCACGTAAGCTCGATGCGAAGCATGATGTCGTTGAAGCATTTCTTACGACATATGAGTATGACAAGGCAAAAGAATTCCTGAATAGATTTGAGAGTCGAACAAAGGTCTAATAACTTATTCAACAGGACTCGTAATATAGCGGCTCTTTCATCTTCAAGTTGATAGCTTGCCGATTGATTTGGGCATTAGCTCGTCAGACCTGAAAGCCAGAGTTAAGTTTTAGATGCATCTGCCCTGACCCTATGGGGTTTTCAATGGCGCGATCTCAGCTTAAGCTGTATAACTTTCCTGGTCAGCCGTTGCCAGCATCTTTGCAGCTCCACAAGTGCCTTCGGTCAATCCGCTGCACCATGATTGTTATGCCGCATTTGTCTATACCGCTTCAGGAACGTTTAGCTTTACTTAGTTTGCTGGGAATTAGACTGCAACTTCTCCAACAAGGCTTTAGCCATCTCTATTTTGGCTTGTTGTAAAGACTCTGCTGAATTAGGCTCTGAGGATTTTGCATCCTTATCCTGTTCTGCAATACTGTCTAACATTTGCATTGCCATACCGACAAAATTCATTCTCTCTAAAATTTCTGCATACTTGTCCGCCTGTTGAATACTCGATTTATAGATAAATAAGAAAGTTGCTCCAATAAACTCTGTAATAACGCCAGCTACTCCTCCGATAGCAGCTACAATCCAGTTTCCATTAGGGGTTTGATAGCCTAGTGCCACACCATAGAGGATGAGGACAAATCCGAGGGACATTACGATTACACTTAACCAAAATATCCAACGTATTTGACTCAAATTCCGGTTGAAGTAACTTTCAAGCGTTATTTGAGCCATGTCCCACACAGGTTTTGCTTTACTTGGCTCCTCCCTATGCCTTTCCTGAGCAAGCATGTACGCTTTCTCTTCAAGCTTAGAACTGACCTGCTCTGTCTGAAAATACAAGAAGAACCCAAAGATTAACACTACATAAGGAAAAACGAGAAAAATATTGGTTAAAAAAGAACCAAAAACTTGAGTTGAGAATTCCCAAACAGATGCAATTTGCTGACGAATAACGATAAATAGAATACTGACGCTGATTGCAAGTAAGCTCAGAAGCCTTCGCTTTCTAAGACCTTGAAGTGGCGATTTTCCTAGCTTGCTGTCTTGAGTCATGTTCAGGCTAATTTAGTGTTCTCGGCAGGAACTCAGTACCTCTCATAAGGGAATTATGCAGTTTGCAGACCGGATAACTCCTATTTTTTAGGATTTATCCTAAATTTACACTGCATAACTGCCTGATCTTGAGTAATTCTACGGAATAGCGATCGCGCCCTTTATCCTGCTTAAGGGCATAATCAAACCGCCCCTTCTGCCATCCACTCATGAGCCAACGACCCTCGCCCCTTACGATTCGCCCTAAGAAGATTCTGCCAATTTTTCTGATTTCTCTCGCTACAGTAAGCGCCCTGGCAATAGCCTTTACAGTCTTCTACCATCCGATCATGGTCTGGCTGGCTCACGGGCAATGGTGTGCTGATGTGAACTCAGTCGGCAAAGTGCAGGCGGTTCACTATGGGGCTGATTGTGATTGAATGGAGAGGTGGGGTGTGTTGCGATTGAGAAGCGCCATTAGGCTTTAGTGTGCGAATCGGTCATCGCGCCTGTTTCATAGCGGTTTGTCAAATACACAATCACTAATTTGTAGAAGACGCGATCTTCCAACTCCAACTCTATGCTGTTCAGGGTTCCCTGCGAGCCACTGAAAAATATATTGAGCGATCGCATCTCCAACATTAGGCAGCAGAACCAATCGACGCGAAGTTATCCGCCTATGGGTCCCTGATCCTCAGTGTATTTAATGCGATCGTAGGGTGGTTCACAAGCAGAGTTGTAGGTCATCGAGATGCCTCCATTGAAGCGATCTCCCCTGATGATGCTGTAAGTCGAATCCACGCCATCTCCCAAGCAGTTCGTGTAGATGTAATCGATGCCATAGCTCAGATGCAGGGGCTTGTAGATGGGCGGGCGATACCCAAAGATGACTTCAAACAGTTTTGCTTCCAGGGCTTGAGCGATAACGGTTTTGCTTTCCATCTTGATTTCGTCCGCTGCTTTCTCCTGCGCGGTTCGATAGGGTTGCATGGTGATTCGCTGCACCTTGCCATTCACATAGAGCATGGATAAGGTGGCGAAGGAATAGGCTGGAAAGAGTTTCCGCAATGGGGCTGGAGAATAGGTATAGGTGACGTAGGTGTCCTTCTCTACTTTCCGAGTCAATTTCGTCCAGTACCGCCCAAAGGATTTTTCAATCGTTGCAGGGGTCTGATTTAAGACATATCGTCCTGCTGCTGCGGGTTGTGCGATCGCGATGGGCAAGACTAGCCCAAGTGAGATTGCAATGCTCCACGGGGAATTCTGTAACCGTGCCCAAGTCCGTTGGATGAAGGTGGCGTATTGAGGATTCGTTGGAAAGGTTATCATAAATGTCACCTTATTAGTTAACTGAGACAAATTAAAGCAGCTTTGATGGAGAGGTACCATCCATCAAGGCACGATCCATAGGCATCATCAAACCGGCTCCTTCAAACTCTGTCCCTAAGGAGTGCCTTGCTAAGGTTACCTAATTGCTATCAGCACCATCACCGCGAGAGCGTCCTATATCGCTTGGCTGAGAAAGTGGGGTTGGAGGTGGCGGAGTTCGCTCAGATTTTTGAGGTTCTTTTTGCCGATCGCCTAACCACACGCCAAGACAGAGCAGCGCGAAGAAAATCACCGCGATCGTCAGTTGATCACCTGCATTAGCGAAGCCAGCCTCACGAGCAAAGTCAGCAGCATCGAGAATAGTTTCAGCGTCGGGCACAAGCATTTAGGGGTGAGGGGACACCATTAAGATTCCCAAAGGCGATCGAGAATCTGATGTGCTGCTTCGAGCGATCGCCGGGGAAAATTCAGCAAGTTTCTGATGTAGTTGGTTACCTAAACTTTACAAAGTCTTTCAATGTAACTATCGAGGTTGTAAGGTTGCAGTTCTGTACGAACACTAATATAAAGCGGATGGCGCGGCGAGCCATCAAGGTTGTGCACCCAAGTCATGAGTGGCAATGACCAAACTTTGAGGCAATGAGATGCTTCAACTAAGATCGGAACAAATCGGCTCAACTGATCCCGGCGCGTTGGTGCTTTTCCCCAAGCTACTGATATGGCATCTCTGTCTGGAATTAGCTCTTCTAAAACTTTATGCCATGTTCCCCAATTGTCTGCTCCTAAAGGATCTTCATGTAGCCAGATATCAGCAGGATTAGTAGCACGGATAGCTAGAAGGTTTAACACTAGCACCCGACCGAATCCTGCATTCTCTGCAAGACGGCATACACGAGAAATTGTGGGATCGTTTTTTTCCTCATTTGCTGTTGATGGATTCAGCATACAGACCAATAAAACACGATTCGATAATGTTGAAATATTTCGCGAAAGCTGATAGCGGTATTCTAAATTCATCATTTCACTCTGTAAACTCATGAGCCAAAAAATGCAAATGTTCTCATTAAGGAGTTTACTTAGTTTCGCTCTGTGGGATTGACGGTTGATTTGATGGGCTTGGCCTAACTAATGTAGGATTACTATTATTTGAGTCAAATAATGGACTAACGAAACGATCTGTCAAGGGTTTCAAAAAAGACACAATAATGGCCAGACTGATGGGGATTAAAATAGCCCAGATAATAGCCTGCCTAGTAGAGTAATTTTCTACTTTTTTATCAATCTCATCTAAACGTTCTGCAAGGTAAGGAAGAGAGGCCACTAAATCTGGACTGTTAATTAAATCAGTAGGGATTGAGACAAATCCAGGCTTTTTACGTGGACGCTCATCAGCCCCATCTAGATCAGCAAACCACATAGAAAAAAGTCGCTGCCCGCATTCCACATGATAGTTGAGTGGACCTGCGTTGAAAACAGCAAAAATTAATCGTCCCTTGTAGCCTGGATCTACATGGAAGCCAGAGACATTAATAATTCCTTTCGCTTTCGCGGAGAATTTTATTGAGATAAATGCAATAGCATTTACAGGAACAGAAATCTCCTCAGCAGTTATTAGAAACGCAAACTGCCCAGGAGGAATGGCAATTGTTTCTCGTTCCTTCAAAAAAACTTTTTTGCGATCTTTCTGAGGTGTATTTGGAAAGGATGATATATAAACTTCATCGCCCAAAGACAATTCGTATGATGCTGAATCGATCCGATTAGGATCAAAAGGGTTGACCAGATCAGGAAGACGAGAAATTAGCGACTGTGACGACCAAAAACTCATTCTTCTTCTCGTAAAATTTTGTAGAGGGGATGTTTTCTCTCAACTGAAACTAAACGATGACTAGCCTCATCTAATATAGAAATATTGCGTGAAGCTGCCTCACATAGTAAGAGCGTAAAAAGGCTTCGGATATTCCTGTTCAAAATGCGCCGACTTGGGTAGTCCTCTTGATGATCAGTTGCTTCACAAGCTTTAGCTATTTCAGAAAGTATCTGGATGTAGCCTTTGATAAAGGTTTCAGCAGTATCAGTTACTTCATCGCTTTCTAAGCTCTCACTCAGAAGAATACCTAATAGATTGCTTGCAGAAACAACCATAATGAATGAATCAATAAACGCTTTTCTGTTCTCTACTGCTGAATTAGGTAGAGAATAAAGAGCACCGAGATACTTAGTCAGATGTAGCGCGATGTGATTCATGCGCTCAGCGACCCGCAGCAAGAGAATTTCAGGATGATAGATCTTGTCGTGTCTCAGTTGCAAGCGTTGATATGAATCTAACTTTTCGATTGAGATGACATTGCAATTGCTCATCTCACTGTGTTTTTCTTGATCAGAGGCATTTAATTGTTCCAATGGAGCAAGTTGATTTGACATAACTCTTAAAGCGTCCTTATTCAATCAAAGCGATAGATTAAGGCAATTAGATAGATGTGTAATCTGCGTATGCTGTATCTGCTGGGGGAGCAAACTAAGAACATCAGAAATATTATTGATGAAGCCTAAACAACTTATTTATACCAATTAATCGATCAGATGAGTGCTCAATAAATTAAACGATCAAGCGATCAAATTATTAATCGCCTGACCGATCACTCAAGCTTATGGGCATTACTTGACGTAAATATCTTTGGATCAAAGGCTCCGCCGCAAGCGGATGGAGTATGAACAGACATTTTTTAGGCACTTCTTACGCTCGAAAGGGTGGGGGATGTACCCCTTCGAGATCTGAAGGATTTTGGATGGTATTTGATGCAATTCTTCACCATCTATTACAGTTTCTCCAATGTCTTTTATCCCCCTTGTCTTCAACTACACAAATCAAACATCATCTACACCTGCCTGTTTACGTTGTACAGATGTTCCTTTGCTGTCTCCGGATATTTGCTTGATGGCAAATAATCGTTGTGCAGACGCAAAACGCAATGGGGAGCATCACTGCGGGTGAGGTGAAAGACAATCGTGCGGCGGCGGGGATGAAACGTTGCTTAGGATACGTCCATCTGGCTCGAATCTTGCTGCAATTCCTCAATCGTCAGAAGAGAAGCAGGAGTTTTATCGTCGGTTTGTTTAGTCTGTTCGGATTCGGTATTCGGAAGTTGAGACGATCGGGCTAAAGCCTTCGATCGAGTCTCCAAAATCATGTTAATGAAATCTTGATCAGTCATGCGCGATCGTGCTCCTTAGCATTATCTGCGTGATCAGAATAATTATGTTTGAAAAAGGAACGATCACAGAGGGACTTTGTAGCTGAAGCCGTGCTCAATTAACAGTGGCTCACCGAACTCTATATTCGTAACTCACCCTAACTACCAAGAATCCTTCATCTTGGAGAGCGCAGCACTGGCGATCGTATCCAGCTTCGGTAAGTATTGGGGGCGATCAGCTCTGATTCTCTTGGAATGTCCAATCTGTGACGGGTGTGACGAGGTGGGTGACGGCTGGGGTGACGGGCCGGAATGCTTATCCTGTAGGGGTGCAACGGGATTTTGGCTGGGTGAAGTTGTTCTGTTAGTTACAAGCGGGATAAAGCTGTATTCGATGAACAGGGCTCATGACCCCTTTGGCTTTTTCACCATCCGATTCCCTTGGATCTCACTACTATTGTGAAGATTGAGAACTCTTAGCAGAGATACCATGCTCACATGAAGACCAGCAGTACACCAGAAAGTGAACGTCCGGGACTAAACGCCCCTGTCCTACATTCATCAAGCTCGCCCACGCTACCGACTGCCCCTCTGCCCGACCCCATTAGTCGAAACATCGATGCGATCGTCGCGCTCCAAACCAAAGCTCACCGAGACCTGTCTCGCCATCAACGAGCCGTGGAATCGGTGACGGCTTTCTTTAGTCGCCCCGCCTTTCTGTACGGCATTCTCCTCGTAGCGACGCTCTGGGTACTCCCCAACGTCTTACCGAAGCGCTTCGGCGTCCGCCAGTTTGACCCGCCTCCGTTTTACGCTCTCCAAGGCATCGTCAGCTTCAGTGCCTTGCTGATCGCTACAGGCGTGTTGATCAAGCAAACTCGACAAGAACAGCTAGCCGAGCAGCGAGCCCAGCTCAGTCTACAGATGAACCTACTGTCCGAGCAGAAGATTGCCAAACTGATTGAGTTGGTGGAAGAACTGCGTCGTGACTTGCCGAATGTGAAAGACCGACATGATCCTGAATCAGAGGTGTTGAGACACCCAACTGACCCTCACTTGATTGTGGATCTGCTGGAAGAGAGATTGGAAGAAGAGTTAGCAGAGCTTCAGGAGCAGGAAAACGCTGGTTAAACTCCTACATGAAGCAGGATCAAGTTTCTGGGTTGACGTGACCTTAGCTACTACCGCGTGCAATTTGTGTAGAGATGAGCCTTGATGTTGCCACGGTCAGCACTAGGGGAGAGGAGACAGCACGATCGCACATCAAACCAAAATACACCTTGATCCGCCTTCAACTGGAGGCGGCTTTCTATTGGCAATCGGCAGTATACACAAGAGGTATCTGGCAGGGAGACGTGCTATCAGACGGATGATGTGTACTCTGCTCGTGAACTCTGATTTTTGGCTCAACGGGGTTGGATATGGCGACGAGGAGCCACCCCTGGATTAATCAGTTCTCTGAGTTCTTGTTCAGACATTTGGTCAAGTCCAGCTTGAAGTTCTTTGCTAGAGAGGTGATAGCCGTAGCTTTCAGCAACCTCGATACAGCTTTGGAGGGTCATAGCGGCCCTGAGGTTGTTCCTCAAGGCTTCATTTTGTTTTGCATCGGCTAAAAACTGGGATACGTTTGGATGGTTCATCGTAGGCTTCCTGTCAATAGAGTTAATTTGTTGGTTGTGCAAAAAAACTTGCTATAGATTCATCAGCTACAACTAACGCTCTGCAATTGATGTTACTGAATGCTCACTCTTCACTACGGATGAAGTGTAGAAGAAACAGTGCAGCATTTGACGATATTCCACAACACAAGTACCTGAAAGTGGCGGCACTCCGGTCGCCGATATTCAATAGAGTTACACCAACAAAACTTGTCTTCGCAATTTGTTTGCCTCTTCACTCTGTTATAAAGCTCGCAAGATAGAGGCATCGGTTCTGATCACAAATCTTGAGTTTTCAGGCTAACTCAAACACGATTTTCAACACAAGAACTGCTAATCGCGATCCTTCGGAGCTTGACATCGCCAATCGCGTCCATATCGCTCCAAGCTTGAGAAGTGCTGGCATAGAGGGGATTAGCAGGAGTACGATCGCGGGGATACCCTCCATTAACGATTTCTCTAAATCACACAAGCAATACCTAGGACTTTTCGGTTTGCTCTGCTTGCCTAATCTGCCCCTCTGTTGGGTAAGGCGTCCCATACTTATGAAAATTCATCACAAATCGCTTTTTCTCGTGATTGTATCCCTGCTCGCCCATCAAACTAAACCTCACCTTGAGCCGCTTCCAACAGGAAGCGGTTTTTTATTGGGTGGAATGCAAGAGCCATAAATCTCGACACTCTACCTACAGTCCCCACAGCAACATTACTGCGAGTGTGAGCCAAGGTGCGATCGATATTTGGGGCAATCGGTCTAGTACAGACAAATCAAAAAATATAAGTAACTCCTAAAGGAATCTTTTAGGAGTTACTTATATTTCTGTCATGAGAAAACCACGCTATCTTGCATCAGTGTCCATAGCTTTCTAATGGGGTTAAATCCCCTTAAAAAGTGGTGGACACGCCGGTCGATCCGCGTGCTCACGTATTCGGTTGTGTTTCGGTTTTAGGGAAGATTTAGGGAAGCTCTCTAAACCTAATTCCTGAAACCTATCGGGATGACAGGATTCGAACCTGCGGCATCCTGCTCCCAAAGCAGGCGCGCTACCAAGCTGCGCTACATCCCGTAGAGTCTAAGAGACTTACTTACTATACCGCATCTTTGATCAATCGATCCGGTTGATCAAGATTTAGTCTTGAAAAGGGTATCGAACTGAACGTAGAGACTACATCAATGAGTGTAAACCCGACAGCAAGCGCCAGTCAGACAGTGAGTACCAGACAGACAATCATGGGTCAGTCGCTTGTACGTCAATCGCTCCAGCTTTCTACCCAAGGCATCATGACCCTTCTGCAAGCGGCAATTTTGAGCGCAGAAACAATGGGCGTTCCGCAATGCATTTCCATTGTTGATGCTGGAGGAAATGTGCTGGCGACATTTCGGATGGATGGAGCACAGAGCCTTAGCCACACCCTAGCGACCCAGAAGGCGATTACTGCCGCCTCAACTCGGCAACCAACCGGAGGATTACGACCAGAAGTAGAACTCAAACTCGCGATCGCAACGTCAGGTCATCTCGTGAATCTTCGAGGCGGCGTGCCAATCATCATCCACAATCAAATTCTTGGGGCGATTGGAGTGAGTTCGGGCAGTGGTGACCAAGATGTAGCCGTGGCTGAAGCTGCGATCGCCGCATTACAGGCAGCAATCCACGATTGCACGTCTTAGAATTAAGGAGAGAGTAACTCTAATCAATTCTGTTATGACAACCTCCAAAGACCAGTTTGAAGTGCAAAAAACCGATAAAGAATGGCAAGAAACGCTCTCTCCAGACCAGTTTCACGTTCTGCGGAAGCATGGAACAGAGCGAGCAGGCACAAGCCCACTAGATAAGGTCTACGACGAAGGAACCTATGTCTGTGCAGGCTGTGGCTTACCACTCTTTACCTCTGAAACCAAATTCAATAGTGGCACCGGCTGGCCTAGCTTCTTTGCACCTCTAGAGAGCGCGATCGAGACCACGACTGATCGGACGTTCTTTATGACCCGCACCGAAGTGCATTGCCGTCGCTGCGGTGGGCATCTAGGGCATGTATTTAATGATGGTCCTGCCCCGACCGGACAACGCTACTGCATGAACGGGGTTTCGCTAGAGTTCAAACCCGAAACATCAGAGTAAGTTGCTGTTATAAGTCGCTGTTTGTGCCACCTGATTTCTGAAGAAACGATCCTTAGAAATCAGGTGGCGATATTTTTTACACTCAGCTAATCTCGCTCCGCATCAATAACCTTGTTTGGTTTAATAACGCAAACTCTGCTGGATAATTTACAGACAAGCTAACACGTTTGAGATGTGAACTTGCGGAATTGCTCAATGCTAGAGAAGGCATAAATTTATCTACACCTAAAGGCTGACGATTTCAAAATCGACATTGAGAAAAATCAGTTCAGGAGTGAGGGGCTAATTGCAGAATTTAATACGAAGACTGTGATTCTATTGTCGATTTAACAAGGAATGTTTGGTATGGCAGATTCAATTCGGACAATCGATGTTGATAGCACGATCGCAGCATTGCATCAGGGATTGACCTCGATTCCAACAGAAGACGCGATCACAATCATTGAAAGCTGGCAGCAGCAGCTTGAAGGCTCTGATTTGGCTGAAGACTTGGGTGAACTGAAGCAAGCGTTGCAAAGCGGAGACACGGCTACCATTGCTGAAATTATGGTAGATCTTGGAGAAGACACCTCAGAGTCGGCAGCGAGTGCAACAGGAGATGTTGCCATGAAAGTAGAGCAATTAGGTGAGCTACTCTCTCAAGCAGGTCAGTCGCTAATGTAGATTGTTTTTGTTGACGTACATTGCTGTTCTCCCCTTTTTCATCTGAAAGAGGGGAATTTATTATGCATTCCCAACTTGTTTTTTTGTAATCTGTTTTTTGTAATCTAAAGTCTTTTGTAATACGGTTAATAGATAACCTTGTGAGCCTTCCATTGTATTCGTCTAAGCAACTGTATTTGTCTAAGCAACCTAACCGCTATTTGTAAGAAATGCAAGACTTTAGCCAACTGCTGAGAGAAAAAAATTCTACCATCGTCGAACAGTGGGTTGCTTCAGTTTCACGCGATCGCCAGATTACCAGCACAGAACATCTAGATCGCAGCGCCATCCAAGACCATATTGATTATGTCTTGGAAGCCTTAGCGACGGTCTTATCTCAGCAGCAAGCCGACGATACCGAAGCGATCGTAAACGCCAGCATTTCTCACGGTGTTTTACGAGCCAATCAAGGATTTGACCCCAGCGAGATCGCTCAAGAATATCATCTTCTCCGCAAAACGATTTTTGATATCCTTCGTCCTGATTTGCTGAGTAGTGACTCAGAGGATCTACTGCGAGCCATTTCACTGATCAATGCAGTAGTCGATTCGGCTCTTTCTCAATGCTTCAAAAGCTATGTGCAGGAGCGATTACAGGAGCTAGAGCTAGTTCAGCATCAACTCACGATGACGGTCGAGGAACTCAAGCGACTCGCTCAAGCTAATCAAGATAACCTTTCGGTATTAGCCCACGAACTAAAAACGCCGCTTACGTCGATCATTGGCTACTCGGATTTGTTTTTACGACTGTCTCGGCAGGATGGCAATCTCACATCAAGCAAGAAACTAGAACACATTGAGCGCGTCCTCGGCAGTGGGCGGAGACTGCTGCACATCATCAATGATGCGTTAGAACTGGCTCGATACGAAGCCGGAAAACTTCAGCCTGTTCCCGAACTGACGGATGTTCGCGCGGTGATTCAAACCGTCGTTGAAGTGATGCAGCCCTTGGCAGACTCCCGAAAATTGGACTTGGTTGTGACTGATACTCAAGCTCCATCGCAAGTAATCACCGATCCAACTCGGCTTCAGCAAATCCTCACCAATCTTGTGAGTAATGCGGTGCGCTACACCGAGGCGGGAAGCGTAACGATCAAGTGCGAAGGATTGCCAAACGATCGCTGGCTCTGCTCGGTCAGCGACACGGGTATCGGCATTGCGCTAGCAGATCAGTCCCGGTTGTTCAAACCGTTTGTCCGGGCTGAGTTTAGCAATCACCCTCATCCATCCGATAGCACTGGACTCGGCTTAGCGATCGTAGCGCGGTTAGTCGAGTTACTCCAAGGCAGAATCCATCTTACCTCGCAAGTCAAAGAAGGCTCTACCTTCACCGTGGTTTTGCCGCTCAAGATGACGCTCGACTAGTCCTACTTAAAAATTTAAATTATTGTCGTTCTCGGAGAACAACCGATCGAACTCGGTCTTCACGACCCGATAGCACTCACATGATGCCGCTTCTAGCCCCTGCCGATCCAAAATTCTTACCTTGCCGCGCGTGTAGCGAATCAGTCCTGCTTTCTGCAAAATTGCGGCGACAACACTAACACTGGCTCGCCGCACTCCCAACATTTGGGACAATAATTCTTGGGTCAGAAAAAACTCCTGTGCCCCAACGCGATCGTGGCACAGCAACAGCCAACGGCAGCACCGCTCCTCTACCGAGTGAAGACGGTTGCAGGCCACGGTTTGAGACAATTGGCTAATCAAAGCTTGGGTATAGCGTAAGAGCAGAGTGTAGAGCACACTATCTGGTGTCACCTTCCGCTTAAATACCTCGCTTCGCATCCGCAAGGCATCACCCGCGACTTGCGCGATCACTTGTAGCGGCGACTGCTCGACCCCCAGCAACACGGCTAGCCCAACCATTCCCTCATTTCCGGTGGTTGCCGCTTCTACGGTTTCCCCATCTTCGGTGATGGTCACCATCGAGATCACACCGCTATTAGGAAAATAGACATACTCAATCGGCTGATTTGGCTCATACAACACCTGTTTGAAGGGCAGAGAAACGAACTCAAAATGGGGCACCAAGCGCTCGTACTCTCCTTCAGATAGAGCAGACAGGAGTTTATTTTGAGTAGAACGATTTTGGGGCATGAATGCCAAAAGCCTAAATCAAAGTCTAGCTAAAGCAGCAGATTGCACAAGCAACGCAGGCTCTAACGTATAAGTCTTACGGTTCTGTTGTCTGTCCCCTGGCGTACATATATGTCCAGCCGTGATTCGCAATTTGCTCTGCCACGCTCAGAGAATGGCGAAGATAATTTAATTGATCTAACACTCTATCTGAGTGTTAGATCAAGCATCAGCCAGCTTCTGCTGATGTTCCGGCGATTAGAAAGCTCTCTGCTGCCAAAGCGTCCCTCTCGTCCTTTTACAAGTGACTGCTTAACCTACCGTATTCTGCACGCAAAACTCGGTAACACTGACAGCTAGCCGCTTCTAAACCCGGACGATCGAGAATGGTAATTTTGCCGCGCTGATGGTGAATTAGTCCAGCACGCGCTAATGCACTCACAATTTCGTTCGCACCCGCTCGACGAACCCCGACAACACGAGAAAGCGCTTCTTGAGTAATGACTAAGTCTCGAGAACCAACGTAGTCTTGCAGTAGGGCGAGAAGAAAGCAGCAGCGATCTTGAGCGCTATGCAAACGAATACAAGCTAAACTTTGGGTAAGCTGACTGATAAAGACCTGAATGTATCGCAGCATTAACGGGTAAAGCACACCGCTACAGCGAAGCTCAGCCCTAAAAACACTTGCCTCTATTCGCAGCGCTGACCCTGCAATTTGGGTCACGGCAGCCATTGGCATTTGCATTGTGCCCAACACTAAAGGAACACCAATCATGCCCTCATTACCAATTACCGTGGCATGAACACCCTGCCCGCCCTCAAGAATGTTAATGAGAGAGACGACGGCATTGATTGGGAAGTAGGCGTAATCAATCGGTTGGTTAGGTTCGTATAGAGTTTGCCCCAACGACAATTGGGTAACTTCTAAGTGCGGTAATAGACGTGCATAATCTTCACCAGAGAGATTAGATAGGAGTTTGTTAAAAGTAATAAGTTCGTGCAACATGGCGATCGGGAGTCGCCACCTTCAGAGTCAGATGTGTGTAAGCACAGACATCTAAAACCATCAGTGGAAATCTCCAGGCGCAGGACAACATAGAAAAATCAGGCGATCTAGAGTTAGCTTCTCTGGTTCTGCATAAGTTTAGAACTCATGACATCTCTGAAAAGCAACTGTAGCTACCTTAAGTGTAGCCAAATGCTAACGCTGCGCTTCAAAGGCGGCTACTCACCTGTAAAACGCACCGTAGGCTGTAAAACACACCGTAGGAGGAGGGGTTGTCAGTAATATAGCGTACTCAACATTATGAATTCCCTACCTCACTGGGCAGACTTGTTTGGAAAGTTTAAGGAGCCACAGCGTGCGAAGTCGTATCTCTCTAGACTCAAAGCATTAGGATTGAAAGCACTAGGATTGAAAGAAACGTTCAGCGACTTGAGCGATCGCAAGGGAAAGTTCGTCTAAGTCCACGGGTTTGGAAAAATGCCGACGAAACCCTGCCGCTAAGCAGTCTGTCCGATCGTTGGAACGAGCAAAGGCAGTGACGGCGATCGCAGGAATCAAAATACCTAATTCTGTTTCTAATTGCTGAACCTGCGCGATTAGATGATAGCCAGACTCATCTGGCATTCTAATATCACTAATCAAAACATCAGGGATACGCTGTTGAAGAGAAATAATGGCATCTCGGACGCTTTCTACAATGACAACCTCGGCTCCATCTCCTTCTAGAGCAACGAGCAACAACTCTCTAGAGTCGCGATCATCATCTACAACTAGAAGCTTTAACCCTTCTAGGATTAATTGATCCATCCATCCCCCAGTTCAGTAACGTTGGTTACTGAGGTGTTTTATGCGTTTTTACAGCAACCTAACTTATAGACTAAATTAAAGATCAAGCCATGTCTGTACGCTGGCGGACACAATTTGACTGGCGATTTTTGGAGGGTTACGCATCGCATCACACTGCTAGATGCTCGATTCTAGAAGATGTTTCGTGACTCTTGCCGAACCACTCTCACCTCGACCTCTGCCGCCAGAGAAAGAGCTAAATTCTTGCTCTCCTCATAAAGCACTTTCAACAGAAAAAACCCTGCTCTTCAGGAGAAGCAGGGAAAGTTTTATGAAGTTCACACTGACGAAAATTACCAACCTTATTGACCAGAGCTTGGTTGAGGAGAACTGGTTGTCGAGTCTTCGCTCGGCTTGGTCGCATCCGAAGACGGTTGAGCCGAATCGTTAGCCTCTGGCTGAGTAGAACGATCTGGGGTCGTCTCTCGAGGAGTAGATTGCGCTGGAGCCGAAGGCTGGGCGGGAGCAGGCTGAGCCGGGGCAGGCTGAGCGGGAGCCGAGGGCTGAGGAATCGTAATCACTCGAGTAGGGGCGGATTGTTGAGGTACAGGCACCACTCGATCGCGCTCAATGATACGTTCGCGCACTTCGGGAGACGGACTCGCGGAGGGACTGGTGGACGGAGCAGCGCTCGGAACTACGATCGTCCGATTAACGGCGGGTACGGGAGTGCGATCGCGCTGCGTTAGGAAATAGAAGCTTGCGCCGACTATAGCCAACAACCCTGTCGCCAAAATACCAACCAGTAGTCCACGTCCAGCGTTATCGTTATCTCGAATTTCCTGATTCGCCTCATAGCGTTGCTGCTCAAGGGCTTTGCCTTCGACATAGCCCTGCTGATAATTGACCGGATCGGGCTTTACAACGTGATAATCACCGGGTTGATTTAGGGTTTCTGGAGTTCTGTTAGGATTGTTGTCGCGGTTATAAGCGTCGCGGTCATTAATGTTTGCCATTTTAGTAATTAAAACTCGTCAAAATAGTTTTTAGAAGTGCTGTACAAGCTGTTCTTTTTAAGCTTGCAAAAGGGGTTTTAAGTAGATGCGTCTGAGGGCTAGACTGAAGCACTTGTTACATTTACAACATAGTTCTGATCGTATTAGGAATCGCTGTATCTAGAGAAATAACTTATTCCTCTACCTAAAGAACGATTCTTAAAGTACTTAATGATAGATGCGCAAGGCGAAAACCGTTCGTAACAATAAACTTAGGCAATCCATTAAGAGCTAAAGCGCGACCAATGAAATGCATCGAGTGGGACAATAGCCGTTCGATTCAGCACCCACTGCGCGATCGCACTTCCTGTCACAGGAGCTAGCAGGATACCATTGCGATAATGCCCTACCGCTAAGGTCAAATTGCGATAAGGGCTTTCGCCCAAAACTGGTAGTTCATCGGGCGTTGCGGGTCGAAATCCCCACCACGTTTCTTGAACCGGAAACTGCTTCAACTCCGGATAAAGCCGAGTCGCGGCAGACTGCAAATGCTCGATACCAGGTGGAGTATTACCCGCCGTAAAGCCAACACTCTCGCTGGTTGCGCCTATGACAATCCGGCGATCACGGCGCGGCACAATGTAGATTTCATCACCATAGAGAACCTGTTGCAGAGGCAGCGCCGCATCAACTGGAGCCTGGACAGACAGCATTTGTCCTTTTCTGGGAAAGACCGGAACGGGAAGCAAATCTTCTGACCAAGCTCCAGTTGCCAAAATGTAGTGTTCGGCTTGCCAATCACCTTGATTGGTGTGCAAATGAGTGACAGACGCATCCCGATGAGCCACCGAATCGACCGTTACCCCAGATTGAATTTCGATGCCTAATTTCTGAGCCGCGACCCAAAGCGCTTTCGCCAAAGCTCGGTTATCCACTTGAGCATCTTTGGGAAACCAGTAGCCTCCCGTCACTTCAGCACTCAATCCGGGTTGACGAGCGTGGATTTCTTCTCGTCCAATCCAATGTTCTCCGGTAGGTTCTATCTCTCCGTATTTAGGAGCCAGAATTCCGCACGCCCAGTAGCCTGCACTTAGTCCGGTTAGTGCTTCGAGTTGATGAACCCAACTTGGATAGAGCGATCGACTGTGTAAACACAAGTCCAGCATCGGACTTGGCGGGATCATTTCGGCTTGAGGCGCAAGCATTCCTGCCGCCGCCTGGGTAGCCGCCTGAGCCGCATCTCGACAGAGGATCGTCACCGATGCGCCTTGGCGGGTTAGCTCTAGCGCGATCGCAAAACTGATCACACCACCACCCACGATCAAAATGTCTCGTTTCTCAGTCATTACGACTCATGTATGAACCCCTCTCCGTTCTACCATCCTGCTCGCACTGGTGGGGGATAAGGTGTTTGGTTAGACGTTGTATCTGTTGTGGTTCCGTTGTCAGTAGTTCCGTTGCCCGTAGTTCCATTGCCACTCGTTCCGTTGCCTGTCGTGCCCGTTGTTGTGTCTGGATATGCGCCTTCTGGTAAATTGGAGGGATTAGTTGATGTGGACGAGCCTGATGAATTGGTGTTGGGTGCAGCAAACGTCTGTGTTCCCTGGTTGGGCGTCTGTGCGGTGGAAGTCGGCGATCGAGTCGCACTCGGATCGGCAACCGGGGGACGATCGGCTTCAATCTGATTCTGCGCAGCGTTGCCTTGAACCTGAAATGCCCCCGCCGCTCGCAGAATTAATGCCATTGCGATCGCAATTAAAACACCGCCCGCTATTCTGCCAGAAGAACTCCTCATAACTCCAGACCCGCAATTAAGTATTACTATCGTGACAAGATTCTTTGTTTAAGAAAACTGTCCCCTAGGCTGAAGTATACCCTTAGGGTCTCAGTGTTTACAAAGCTTGTTCAGTTTATCGCTAGCTCATTCATCCCAATCTCAATGAAAGAACGGTAGAGGCACAGCATCCGTACCTCTCACCTCCATGAGGATTATCAGGATACGGGTAAGGTCAGGGTGAACGTTGTTTGTCCGGGTACGGCTGGGTCAAGCCTCAAGTTGCCGTTGTGTGCCCGCACAATTTCCCGTGCAAGGCTTAGTCCCAATCCGATTCCCTCTACTTTGCGCGTCCGGGCTGGATCGCCGCGATGAAAGCGATCGAAAATGCGTTGACGATCGCGCTCTAAAATATCTTTTGAGCTATTACTGATGGCGATCGCAACCCTTGCACCGTGGCGATGAGCGGTCATCCGAATCCAGCCGTTAGGCAAATTATATTTAATTGCGTTGCTAATCAAGTTTTGCAGAACTTGGATCAGCAAGTCGCGATCGCCACGCACCGTCAAGCCATTCGCCAGCTCAGTCTCAACCTTCAAATGAGGAGCAAGTAGTTCGATATCTTCTAACATCTCCCGCAATAAGCAAGAAAGATCCACCTCGACTCGGTAAAGATTCATTCGTCCGGCATCTGCCAACGAAAGCAGCAACAGTTTACGGACAATTCCACTCAATCGACGGACTTCATCGAGTAAGTTGCTTAAGCCTTGTTGCACCTCTGAGCCGGGTTCCGCCTGTTGCAGCGTGCGTTCTAGTTCTCCTTGCAAAATGGCGAGCGGCGTCTTCAGTTCGTGAGCCGCATCTGCACTAAAGCGAGATGATTGCTTAAAACTGCGTTCCAGACGTTCTAGCATCTGGTTAAACACCTGAACTAGTTCGACAAACTCTACATCCGTTGTGCCGATCGGGACTCGCTGTTCTAAACCACTCGCGGTCACGTTGCCAATCACAGTAGTGAGCTGTCGAATAGATTGTAAGCTACTGCCTGCGATCGCCCATGCACCAGCCGCGACCAACAACAGCACCCCTGGAATTGAAATCAGAAAAATACCACGAATGACAGACATTTCCTGATCAATCGCATTTAAGCTAATGGCGATCGCAACTTGAGTGGCAGGCGTCGTGACTGCTCCAATCCGCCATAGTCCAGTTGATGTGCGTTGAGTCACAAATCGAGGCGGGGAAGGGGGTTCGTCTGGACGTTGCAATCCAGGTTTCCGCCTAGAAAAATCGGAGCGAGCAGGAGGCGGATTTGGTTGAGGTGGCGCAATTGACGAATCAGACGGCGGGAACGGCATTGATGGGCGCGATGTCCACAAGTTTGCAACACTCAAATCAGTTGCCCATTGCGGCGATCGGTAAAGCACGTCGCCATCAGCATCGATCACTAGCAGCGCGATCGGGGTATTGGCATTGGTTCCAAACGCTCGCGGCAGGCGGGCTTCGTAGGATTGCCAGTGGTCTTGCGATTCTTTGGGCGGGGCTCCAAAGCGCGGACGACCCGCTGGCAACAGTTGACTTTGGAGTTCTGCATCCAAACGGCTCACCTTCGCCTCGTAGATGAGCCACGAAGAAATCGCTCCAAAGCCAACAAGGGCAGTTCCTGCCAGAACCGCAGACAGTAGCGCAATGCGGAGCCGAAACGATTTGCGAAGCCAAGCTCCAGAGGATCGCAGCCTGATCATAAGAACTCGGAAGCGCGAAACCGATAACCAACGCCGCGAATGCTCTCAATCCATCCCGCGCCACCAATCGAGTCAATTTTTTTGCGAATGCGCTGCACACACACGTCTACCACGTTGGTGTTGGGATTGAAATCGTAGCCCCAAATATGTTCCAAGATTTGGGTACGAGTAAAGACCCGTCCGGGCGATCGCATCAGGTATTCCAGCAAATTAAACTCGCGAGTTGTGAGTTCGACAACATATTGGTTGCACGTGACTTCTCGGGCGATTCGATCGAGTTTGATTGGCCCAACGGAGACCAAATTTTGGCGCTCTCCTGCACTGCGACGAATCACAGCGTGAATTCGGGCGACAAGCTCTTCTACAAAAAAGGGCTTTGCTAAATAGTCATCCGCGCCCAAGTTTAGCCCTTCTAGTCGATCGTCGAGTTCATTTCGCGCCGTTAGCAAAATCACGGGCACATTTTTTCCTTGGCGTCGCAGATGCTTGAGAATCGACAGTCCATCTTTGCCCGGAACCATGATGTCCAGAACGATCGCATCGTACTGGTTGTCTACCGCGCGATCGTAGCCCTCATTGCCGTTATCACAGTAGTCCACCACAAAGCCCTGCTCTTTCAACCCAGATCGGACAAAGTTAGCAATTTTGGCTTCATCTTCCACAAACAGAATGTGCATGTGATTGGCTCTATCAGGCTTTAACGGGATTCGCAGAGCGGAGTCTAGGCGATGCTCTCATTGTCGCTTGGGATGTGCAAATTAAGCTCCTGACGCAAATTACAAAACTGTAATCGAGAGACAGGGTAGCTTGTCATTTTCGTTGAGCTTAATGAGAACCATAGACACATTTCTCAATCCACATCTCTCAATCTTAGGAGAAAGCTCATGACGACTCGCCGAATGATTGCTCTACTTGCACTTCCTATTGTGATCGGCACGTTTGGATGTGTATCTTCAACTGGAGCAACGGCTCAATCTTCCCCTCTCGCGCAAGCCTCGCCTCAGCCCAATAATGGGCAAGACGAAGGGCAAAACGGGCGCCGTCATCGAGGGCCAGATTTTGCAGCAGCGGCTCAGAAATTAGGCATTACCGAAGCTCAGTTAAAAGAGGCGCTGGGAGTGCCAGCCAATCCAACACCCGGACAACGCCCTCCCCGACCAGACTTTAAAGCAGCCGCGACAAAACTAGGTATTACCGAGCAGCAGCTCGTGGATGCGCTAGGAATGCCGCCTCGTCGTCCCCGTCCCAATTTTGCAGCCGCCGCTCAGAAACTGGGCGTGTCAGAAGCAAACTTAAAGGCAGCCCTAGGCGTGCCAGCGAATCCACCGACTACACCACCGACGCCGGGACAGCGCCGCCCCAAACCCGACTTGAAAGCGGCAGCAGCAAAACTGGGTGTGACCGAACAGCAACTCGTGGATGCATTGGGAGTTCCGTCTCGCCCGCCTCAAGATAACAATCGACCGGACGAATCGCGTCCGCCTCAGTCCTAATCCCGAACGTTCTAAACCGGAGGATCGCGCGATCGCCGGTTTAGAATCCTCACTCGCAGGCATTCTGGCAGGGTATTCAGGAGGCAGCACCATGAAAAAAGCGTTGATTATTGTGAGAGATGACTGGCTGCGATCAACATTAGCCGACTGGTTAGAGCGAGATGGATTTGAACCGATCGCGGCTTGGGATAGTTTTATCGGATTGCAAATCGCTCAGTCTCAACAGCCTGAGCTGATGTTGTGTGAGGTAGACATGCCTGATCTCGATGGGTTTGCCATCTTAAATGAGCTTCGTCTCCATCCTCTCGATAAAAAGCCTTGCATGGTGCTAATTGGTCAATCCAGCGATGCTTCTCATGCCTTTGCCTTGGGCGCTGACGGATTTTTGCTCAAGTCGGCGGAATTGGAGAATCTGTTGCAGATGATGAGTGGCTGCATTCGGTCGCTTCAACAGCGGCGTGAATCGGTTCAAGACTTAATTCAGTAGAAAATTCAGTAAAAACGCAATTTCGCTAAGCTATATGAATCGCTTTCGTCAGTATCATCGGTGGCTTGCGATCGTACTTTTCCTGCCCTTACTCACAACCGTTATTAGCGGAGTTGGATTCACGATCGCTCGGTCACTGCATCAACGCGCATTAGCTGAATTTTTGATTCACATTCACACGTTAGAAATTTTTGGACTGGGTGAAGTTTTTCCCCTTTTGAATGGAATCGGATTATTCAGTTTGCTGATTACAGGAATTTACATGACTCGTTTGTTTCGGCAGCGTCGCTATCTCTCCTAATGTTTCAAACGCAGCGTTGCAGAAACTTACGTTCGGTTACTTTAGTTAGCAGCTATCAAAATGAAAAATACTCGTGTAAACAAAGTTTCAGTCGGCGCGATCGTCAAGCGGCGAGAAGTGCTTGGCTTTTTGGGAGGAGCAGTCGCCGTATCATTGGTGGGATGTCTGCGGAGTGAATCCGCCTCAGGCGAACCGAGCCGTACGCTGGATCAAACCCCGACCACAGCGACCAAGACTCCTGCCTGCGTCATCAAACCTCAACAGACAGAAGGGCCTTATTTTGTCGATGAAAAACTGAACCGCTCTGACATCCGCTCGAACCCTTCAGACGGAGCTGTAAAACCTGGAGTTCCCTTGCGGCTAGCCTTTCACGTCTCTCAAGTCGGGGCGGGTTCCTGTACGCCGTTGAAGGGAGCGATCGTCGATATTTGGCACTGCGATGCGTCGGGAGCCTATTCAGACGTGAGCGATCGCAGATCCAGTACGGTCGGTCAGAAGTTTTTACGCGGCTATCAGGTGACTGATGCGGATGGAAAAGTCGAGTTCGTGACGATTTACCCTGGTTGGTATCCGGGCAGAACGGTTCACATTCACTTCAAAATTCGGACTGAGGCGGCGTCTGCTCAAAGTTACGAATTCACCTCGCAGCTTTACTTTGATGATGCCATCTCAGATCAAGTCTACGCGCAGCCGCCTTATGCCGCCAAAGGGCAGCGCACTCAAAGAAATGAGAGTGACGGCATCTTTCAGGATGGTGGCGAGCAACTGCTGCTCCAACTCAGCCAAGACTCAACCGGATATGTAGGAACATTCGATATTGGGCTTGACCTCTCCACCACATAAACTCTGAATGGGTTTGAATTTGGAAGAGAGATGAACTCAGCCTTACGTCATTCCTCCTCCATCCTTATTCTTGCGGGCTAAGATGTCAGCAGAATTCACATCGTCATCAAAAGACTATGGCGCAAGGAAGAACGATCGCAGCCGGGGCCTCGTTTGGCATCGGACTTTTTTTCGGGCTGATTGCGGTGCTCGGCATCACTCAACCGAGAGCGACCCCTGAGCAGCAGTTCGCCTCGGTCGGTGTAGGACTGTTAGGCGGGGTTCCATCTACCGCATTGGGCAGTTGGCTGTTGATTCAAAGCCGCGATCGCCGCAACCAAAAAGAGCGCGATCGCCTGCAAAAGGTGTTCTACCGATTGCTGAAGGAAAATGGCGGCCAATTGAACGTGCTGCGCTTCTCAATGGAAGCGGGTATCAGCGGCACAGACGCGAAAGCATATTTAGATGAACGGGCACGCGAGTTTAACGCAGCCTACAATGTTTCGGAAGAAGGAAAGATCTTCTACTATTTCGATGGAGATTTTAACGCGCTTCCGGCTGCCACGGCTTATGATGTTGTGCTGCAATCGTTTCCTTGGCAGCATCGCGATCGCGTGCTCAGTTTACTTCAGCAAAACATGCGGCTAGAGCGATCAGTGCTGAAGGCACTGTTGAAACAAGCCAAGTCGCGTCCGGTTGCGATCGCAACCGATGTCACTGAACAACGAGCCAATTCATTAAAGCAAAAGTTAGAAGCGACTGGCGCAGCAATATTGATAGTACCAAAAGGATAATTATGGAACAATTGTTTATTACATTAGGAGCAACACTAGCAGGAATTTCAGTTGCCGCCGGAGCATTTGCAACACATTCGCTGCGAGAACGCTTGAACGAACGAATGCTCGATGTGTTTGAAACGGGAGCGCGATACCAGATGTATCATGCGCTGGCCTTAATTATGGTAGGTATTTTATTGAGCCGTCCAGAGGCTAATCAGGCGTGGCTAAATGCATCAGGAATTAGCTTTTTGATTGGAATTGGATTATTTTCCGGCAGTCTTTACGGATTGAGTTTATCGGGAGTGAAAGTGTTAGGGGCGGTTGCGCCTCTCGGTGGTGTGGGGCTTATTGTCGGCTGGGCCTGTTTAGCGATTAGCGCAACGCGCAACTTTTGAGAAAACGCTTTAACAGCAGTCCCGTTCGGCAGAACTTAAAAAATCGTGCCAGAATCGAGGTTCAATTTGTTCTTGTTAACTTTTCTTAACCTATGTGTCGTTTACTGGGCTATTTAGGGTCTCCAATTTCGTTGGAGCAAGTGCTTTGTCAACCTGAACACTCCTTGATTGTCCAGAGCTATCAACCGAAGGAGATGAAGTCAGGAGTCGTGAATGCAGACGGCTTTGGCATTGGTTGGTATGATGCTGAGCGTGAAACGGAGCCGTTCACCTATAAGAACGTTGCGCCCATCTGGAATGATGTGAATTTGTCGAGCTTGAGTCGGTATGTCGAGTCGCACTGTTTGTTGGCGAATATTCGAAGTGCAACTGCCGGAATTGCTGTAGATTTGAGCAACTGTCAGCCGTTTCAGTATGGTCAAATTTTGAGTATGCACAATGGGCTGATCAAAGATTTCCGGCATACGTTGTATCGTCCGATCTGCGATCGCTTAAGTGATGCAGCTTACCAATGGGTCAAGGGATCAACCGATTCTGAACACATGATTGCACTGCTGATCGATGAGCTTGAGACGAGTTCTACCCTGACCCAAGCATTACACCACATGCTAAAGGGACTGACGGAGCTAGGCGAAAAACATCAAACGCCGTTTTCTGCCAATTTTATTCTCAGTGATGGTCAACAACTCGTTGGATCTCGCTATGCTTACCAGCTCGATTCCCCTTCACTTTACTATTTGAAAGATGAGCCTTTGAAAGATAACTCAGTCTCTAACTCAGTGCTGATTGCATCGGAACCTCTGTTTGAGGGAAATTGGGAATCGTTGCCCGATCGCTGCCTTTTTACCGTACATCATGACCTCACGATCGATATTCAGCCTGTCTAATTCTCTGTCTAATTCTGTTGTGCAAACCCTTCAGGAGTGCCGCGAAGCAACGTTGGCGCTCTTTGAAGACGTTGACTACGACACGTTTTGCCGACAGGCGCATCCAGACTTCAGTCCGATTGGCTGGCATCTCGGACACATCGCTTACACCGAAGCGCTATGGGTTCTGCAACGCTGTGCAGGCGATCCGCCGACGCGAGGCGATCATCGCTTGTTTGCTCAAGACGGATTGCTGAAGCGCGATCGCGTGCATCTTCCAGCGAGCGCAGAGGTTTTAGACTACATGGATACGATTCGAGCCAGGGTGCTTACCTATTTAGAGGTCGCTCCTCTAGAGAAACAAGAACGACTGTGGCGATGGTTAATTCAACACGAGAGCCAACACGCAGAGACGATCGCCATTGTGCTGGCGTTATCTCAACGGTCAACCGAGCCGAACACAGACACAACGACTGATTGGATTAATGAGACGAATTGCTCTGTTCCAGAAGCGGACATGGTTCTGATTGAGGCGGGTTATTTCGAGCAAGGAAGCGACTCGATCGACGCGATGGACAATGAACGTCCGGTTCAACAGGTTTACTTAAAAGACTATTGGATCGATCGCTATCCGGTCACGTGTCAGGAGTATCGTCTATTTGTCGCAGAGGGCTATCGCGATCGACAGTGGTGGTCAGAGGAAGGCTGGAACTGGCTGCAAGCGACCCAGACTCAGTTTCCGTTGTATTGGACAGACGATCCGGTTTACGATACCCATCCAGTTTGTGGCGTCAGTTGGTATGAAGCGAGTGCCTACGCTCGCTTTGTGGGGAAGCGGTTGCCTACGGAGTCAGAGTGGGAGAAAGCGGCAAGTTGGAATTCGACGGCGCAAACTTGCTTGACTTATCCGTGGGGCGACGCAGAACCGGAGCGATCGCATTGCAATCATCAGCATAGAATCGGCAGGACTACGCCCGTCGATCGCTATCCTCAAGGGCAGAGTCCTTGGGGATGTTTTGATATGCTGGGTAATGTTTGGGAATGGACGGCAACCTGGTTTGACGGCTATTCAAACTTTGAGTGCTTCCCGTATGCAGGATATTCTCAAACCTATTTTGACAATGCCCATCGGGTGTTGAAAGGGGGCAGTTGGGCGACGCGGCGGTGGTCGATGCGGAATTCGTTTCGCAATTGGTATCATCCTCACGTTCAACAAGTTTTTGCAGGCTTTCGATGCGCCAAATCGTAGAGAATCGATCCGCCCTATGATCGGTTGCACCACGAACCGATGACCGCGCCTTTGCATTCATGCAGTCGTAGCCGATCTCAGTTGGAACTGTCGATTAAACCCGCAATTAGCGCATTGAGGAGTGATTCCAGATTTATGTCAACATCTCCATCGATTGATCAATCTAAACTGCATTCAGTTGAACACCGATTACGTTTAGAACATCTTGTTAGTCCGACCGAGCCATCTGAAGATGAACTGCATCCGGGCAGTGATGTGGTGCGCGGACTGACCCAAACGCCAAAGACTCTGCCACCCCGATATTTTTATGACGATCGCGGCTCTGAATTGTTTGAGCAAATCTGTGAGTTGCCAGAATATTATCTAACGCGAACCGAAACCGAAATTTTGCAGCAGTATGCAGGCGCGATCGCAGAGATCACGGGAGCTTGTGAACTGATCGAATTGGGAAGCGGCAGTTCGACTAAGACAAGAATCTTACTGAATGCTTATCAAGATTCAGGACAAGAACTGATCTACTGCCCGATCGATATTAGCGCTGGCATTCTAGAAAGCAGTGCTGAGCAGTTGTTGCTGGATTATCCTGACCTTCACGTTCATGGATTCATCGGAACCTACGAACTAGCGCTGCAAAAGCTGCCGGATAGCGAACTGCCAACCCGCCTGATCGGATTTATTGGCAGCACGTTAGGCAATCTCAACTCGCAAGCCTGCGACATCTTTCTGCAACAGATTACAGATGCGCTGAAACCGGAAGAATATTTTTTGCTAGGTATTGATTTACATAAAGCGAAAGCCCAACTCGAAGCCGCTTACAACGATAGTCAAGGTGTCACCGCCGAGTTTAACTTAAACATGCTGCGGCATCTCAATCGTCGGTTTGATGGAAACTTTGATCTGACCCAATTTAAGCATGTTGCGGTCTACAACGAATCGCAGCGACAGGTTGAAATGCATCTCAAGAGTTTGCGATCGCAGACTGTTCATCTTCAAGCACTGGATCTGACGGTCGAGTTTGAAGCGGGCGAAACCATCTTGAGCGAAATTTCCCGCAAGTTTGATCTCGATCAGATGCAGCCTCTGCTGGAGTCAAAAGGCTTAATGCCGATTCGCGTTTGGACAGATCAGAACCAATGGTTTAGCGTCATGCTGTGCCAACTGAAATAGTGCCAGCCCAGTGGATAGCGGAGAACGATGTAGCAGATAGTTCCAGCAACGCTCCGTAAAAATAGATGATGAAGCCAGTTAATCCGTTCATCTGCTACATCCGTTTCAACATGGGATGCCAACAAGGCGTGCGTAAGTCCTAGACATGACTGGGGAATGAATTTATTTCAGTAGTATTTAATCAGGCGGATGTATTTAGAGTGACACGCTTGCCTGCCCATTCTGAGACGGGTAGGGAAAGCAGCAGAACCAAAAATTCGCTGCGTCAGCCTCGTAAACTTGATGATTAATGGGATTCAAATTCAGAATTGTTGCTAAATCGATAAATTTGAATGACTCATTTCGACAAACTTGTATAAACTGAAGTAGAGAAATGGGGAATTGTGTCTTTGAATAGTAAGTAGGTATCTTAAACAACTACGATCCTACGCAAGCAATTGAGTGCCAATTCACGAAACTTCCTGGATTGCCTCACGTAAGCTGAATGACTACCAAAGACCGTTTGCAAACAGTTCCAACCCAGAGAAGGTGAAGAGGAGATGAGCGACACAACATCATTTTTAGGAGGCGCAGCGATCGCTGGACTCGCAGCCATAGTGTTGCTGCGGGGAGGTGTGTCTGCTAATTCGCCTGCCCTTCCTTCGTCGCCGCTCTCCCCAATTCAGCCCTATCCCACCATTCCGACTTATCCATCACCGGGAATGTATCCACCCGGCGCAGTGGCAACACCGACCAACGACTATGATAAGCAGCGTTTGGAGGCAGAGCAACTGCGATCGCAGGTCGAGCAGCAGCGCACGCAGATCGAGCAGCTAAAAGCCCAAACTCAAAGTCAGCAAGCTTTTATCGAAACATTGACCGCTCAGAACAAGGGCAACGGTGTGTCAGCCCTCCCGGTGCGACCGACTGCCGTTCCAACACCTAACGCTGAAGCTGCCAATCCAGTCATGAATGGCTTGATGTGGGCACTAGGAGGAATGATTCTCACCTTTGGAGGAGGAATCGCGCTCGTGGCCATGTTTGCGCTATTTGCCAGACAGCAGCGCCCTTCTCGCACGATTGAAGTGTTTCATGAGGACTATCCAAACTACCTCACGGCTCGACGGCGATCGCAAGCTCTCCCTGCTAGACGGGCGATTAGGCGCGTCGAGGCTGAAGACTTTGAATAGTCTTTGATGAAGTTATGGTCAAAGACCGCAAACCAAAGAATCTTTAACAAACCATAATAGTGAAGCGGTAAAGTGTGAGAGTGTTTTTGTCATGCAGCTTCTCAGGGGTTGCCCCGTTTGCTATGAAGACCCTCCGCACTTGGTATCCCGCTCAGCGTCATCTCACGCCCTATTTCTTTCTACTGCCCGCGCTGATCATCCTAGGAATTACGGTCTTCTATCCGGCGCTGCAAGCGTTTTATCTTAGTTTTACGCGCTACGACCTGATCGACGAACCACAGTGGATTGGTTGGGCAAACTTCAAGCGACTAGCCGCCGATGCGCTCTTTTGGCAAACCCTACGCAATACAATTTTGTACCTCGTGTGTGTTGTGCCCATTCTCGTGATTGCCCCGTTGGGACTGGCAATTCTCGTGAATCAAAAACTTCGGGGCATTCGCTGGTTTCGCGTCGCCTACTACACGCCCGTCATCATTTCGATGGTCGTCGCAGGCATTGCCTGGAAGTGGCTTTATGCCGATAACGGCCTGCTCAATCAAACGCTGAAAGCCTTGGGTATAGCCGCCATTCCATGGTTAACCGATCCAAGCTGGTCAATCTTTAGCGTCATGGCCGTCACCGTTTGGAAAGGCTTGGGGTATTACATGGTGATCTATCTTGCCGGACTGCAAGCTATTCCTGCCGATTTGTACGAAGCCGCCGCGATCGATGGTTCCGATGGTATCCGTAAGCATTGGGACATCACCGTTCCGCTGATGCAGCCTTACCTGCTGTTAGTCGGCGTCATTTCGGCGATTTCTGCCACTAAGGTATTTGAAGAAATCTTCATCATGACGCAAGGCGGCCCGCTCAATAGCTCCAAAACGATTGTGTATTACGTCTATGAGCAAGCCTTCAAGAACCTAGAAATTAGCTATGCCTGCACGATCGGACTCGTGATGTTTTTGATCATTTTGTCACTGTCGATCGTGCGGTTAGGCATTGGACGGTTCACAGACAATCAGCCGCTAAGCTAAGCCGGTTACCCAGTCACCAATTAATGCATTCACTTGATCGGGGACTTCATCATGCGGGCAGTGCCCCGCATGCAGGTAATACTCGGTCAACTGCGGGTGATAACTCCGGAACTTTTCGCCGCGCGATCGCGCATTAATCCACGGATCGCCTTCCCCCCAAATCATCAGAAGCGGTCTCGTCAACTCTCCCAACAAAACATCGACCTTTTCACCTTGAGGCGTGCGAAACACAGAAGCAAACACCTTGTCCGCCCCGACGTCCGCCGAAGGACGATAAATGTCTTCAACAAGTTGATCGGTAATGGCGCTCTGATCGAGATACACCTTCTCTAGCGTTTTGCGAATCACAGACTTCTGACGCACATATTGGAACAGCAGCCAACTTGCCCAGTCTTGCTGAAACAAGGTCGTCACCACATTTCCCATCACCTGCCGAATCGGATCAGGTTTCGTTGTGCCTTGAATGTCGGTAAAGGGGCCTGCACTATTAATCAAAATCAATCCCGCCGCTGACTGGGGACGCTGCGACGCAACGCACAGCCCCACATAGCCACCGAGCGAATTCCCCGCTAAAACCGCAGGTTGACCAATTACATCCGTAATAAACTCATGCAACTGATCGCGCCACAAATCACCGCTGTACTCCCATGCAGGTTTACTTGAGCGACCAAATCCCAACAGATCAATCGCCCACACTTCAAACTGCTCGCTCAGTCCAGCTACATTCTTTCGCCAATGATCGGTCGAAGCTCCAAAGCCATGAATCAATAAAAGAGGAGGGCGATCTGAGTGACGCTCACCTGCTTTTACGTAATAAATTTGTTGTTGCCGCCAATTCCAATACTGTCCGGGAATCGCGGTAACAGAGGGCGCAACCTGCATGACGCAACACAATAAACTCACTGCTACTTATTCTAAGTCTTGCAAGAGGTACATTTGACAACAAGACAGGGCGGAAATCTGCAATTGCATGGTGTTGAAGAATTAGCAAGGCGGATGACTGACCAACATTACATGCGCGCAAGCGCTGCTACTTTAGTGAGCTTGCCGTGATCGAGTCCTTCTAGTTCATCTAACTGTAGCCATCCCTCTTTAACCAATCCAGCAAAGACAAAGATGAGAACCGAATATCGGTAGTCATATTTACCATCGATCTCGTGTCGTTTTGCACTTAGAAAATCGTGTAAACGCCACATATCGTCAAGCCCTGCGATCGCACTCGCTTTCTTACGAACGTCTTCAATTAAGGCATCAATCTCTCGTTTGTAGGCTTTCTCAAACGCGGCTTGAGCTACCTTTTTCTCTGCTGTAGACCACTCAATTTCACGCACTCTCATCACTCAATCTAAAATCTACTTGTCACTCAAGCTGGATAAACACCCTCCGAAATGATGGAGCGCTCCTTAAAAAAGAGCGCTCACCGATCATCCGCGATGGACTCGTGCTTAACGATTCTCTAGCGAACCAGATTTAGCAGTTCTTTGGGAGACGCCAGCAAATCAATGGCGACGAAGAAGATTTTGCCTTCAGGATTGATCAAAAATCTCCACGCCATATTCATTCCGACTGCGGCTCCAAACCAAGGGGTCTGCACTTTACCTGTCACCTTCACTTGGGTATAGCTATCTTCTGCTGGCTCAGAAACGCCCCGCTCTGGAATCAGCTTCAGGTTCTGACACTCTTCTCGGAAAAAGCGCATGATTGCCTCTTTGCCAACGATCGGTCTTTGGAACGGAGGCTGCAATGCCCCATCTGGCGCAAACAGCGTGATCAGGGTGTCAAAGTCATTCGCGTTCAGGTTGTTCATGTAGTTCAACACCGTTGCATTATTCATGCCTTCGATGTTGACCTTTGTGCGCTGTGACAGTTCAGTAGGAGCAACAACCGGTTCGGAATATCTGGTGCTGCCGTCTAGTTTGTTTGGATCAAATCCCATATCGACGACAGAGTTCCGCAAGACGGTGATTTGCTGACCTTGATCCATTTCTCTCAAGGATTGCAGCACTGCCGATGCATTCGCCGAAAGCTGATAGCCTGCCGGGATTGGAGCAACGACCCCTTGTTCCATCCACTGCCCAAGCTGATACCAAAATCCTAATTTGATGTTTGGCGACCACGCCGCGTAGGTGCGGCAGATGGGTGTATCAGCATGGTTTGCCAAGTCGCACATGACCTGCGTTTGCTCAGGAAAACTCATGGTTTTGACCTGCTGTAGAATTCCTTCTGCAAACTGCATACTCGCTGCACCTGGAGCCGCGATCGTAATCGTCTTACCCATTTCAAGAAACGCGAACCAAGTCCATGCCAGTTGGTCTTCAGCGCTGAGTTGATTGAATCTAGCAGTTAAAGCCGGTACTGCATCAGCCGAAAGAGTATTCGGAAAAATACTGCGGGCTGAGTCAAGGGTAATAGGCATAGTACAAATTCACCATTACTAGATTTTACAATCGGCAAGAATTGGCAAGAAAGTAATACCAAATCCTTTGAAGAAGCGGATTTATCTCCTAGGAATAAGATACATAAAACTTTATATTATGTAAAGTTTCTTAACAGATTTCGTTTACATTCTTGAAAAAGAAGTTTATCTCAATGGGTTCAAAGCGCTTGATTTTAAGGGAATTAGGAGCAGAGCCGCTAAAAAATGGATGTTAACAACGCTGCTCAGAATTGCCTGAACAAGGCTGCCAACATCCATCATCTGTAAACTATTGACTTGTGAACTATCAACTGAAGTACCAACTTTGCCAGAAAGCCCTACGCAGCGACTTGTTCAGCCGCTCGCACCTCTTCCATATCAACGGGTGAGCCTTCTTCGGTCATCTGACCCATATCACCGCCCTTTTGCACAAAGTTTTGCACCGTTGCCATTAGTGCATTCACTTTACGAGTCCGCCATTCGTCAATCAACTGCTGAGTTTTAGCGACTCCTAAGCGACGCTCTAGCGTTTCGCGAAGATAGGCAGCATGACCTGTTTCATCCTCAGCAACGCTCAGAATGCCTTTCTTGAGATTGGCACTGACCGGATCGCTCGGTAAGGCGTTGGCAATTCGCACAAAGTCTTTACTCGCGTCAAACTCCAAAATATAAGTACTTGCCAGAAAAACTGTCCAATCGAGGTTTTGAGGTTTCAAGTCGTCTTGAGAAAACCCCTCAAAATAAGCCGCAAAAAACGGGCTCCGCTTTTGCTCATCGGGTCGCCCGTCTACCACCTTCTTTTGTTGCAACTTAGTGAAATCAATCACTTTCTTATTCAGTTGCTTTAGTCCGTGAGCAAAAATCTGACCGTGACGCTTCTCATCTGAGGCATGTTTGTCTAAACGCACAGCTAACCAGTCATCGCCTTCTGCTTTGGCGCGATCGCGCAATGCTTCTAAAAACGGCACCGATCCTGATTCTGCCATCTGAAAACCCGCGAGGACATTGGGACGACTTTTGGGGTCGCGCACACTGCTAGAGGTGATGTAAGCGATCGCACCTGAACCCGCAATGTGGAGCAGTTGAGTCAAGAAGTTCATAGATGGAGGCAGTATAGAGGAACTACTCATTATGGTAGCGTCACTCTTTTGAGCGCGGAGCGATCGCTCCCTTGTTTCTACAGAATCAATAGTTATGCGGCTGATTCTCTATCAAGGCAATCCTTTGGGGCTCTCTGTTTGTATTCAGTAGTGTGTGCAAGACTATCAAAGAAGTTTTAGTCCTGGGAATATTGTGAATAGCTTTTAGTTTGGGAACATAGTATGGGTATAACAGCTACTTACAGACGTGTTACACCACAGGAGTTTTCAGAGCTTCAAAATGATCCTGAAGCGGCTGAATCTTTTTTCGGGCCTGACCTAGATAGCTTCGATTTTAGTAATCCAAAGGCAATGCTTGCCAAATTTCAGGAGCAAGAAGCTGACGAACGTTACTTTAGCCTTGAAAAAGAATGGCACGCCCTACATTTTCTAATCACCGGGGATTCAAGTTTAGAGGGTGATACTCAGTTACAACCACCATATTGCAACATCGTTGTGGGAGATACACCAACGCAGTTTGAAGCAACATACGGGTTTGTACGCTACCTTGCACCTGAAGAGGTTAGAGCAGTTGCCGAGTTGCTGAGTACAATTTCTGTTGAGGAATTGAGACGAAGATTTGATCCTGCTGCGTTTAATGCTGCAGAAATTTATCCGAACCCTCGTCCTGGTGGATGGAATGAGGAAGAGATAGAACCGTTGTTAGAAATGTATCCAGAATTGGTAGAGTTCTTTCAGAAGGCTGCTAGAGATGGAAACATCGTTTTGCTCTCATCTGATTGAACCGTGCAGGCTAACAGTCCTGTTGTACACCGTTGTACACCGACTGTATAGTATTTCTTTGTTAAGTCCGAGAGGCTACTCGCACGGGTGAACGGGGTCGTTAGCCTGATGAGGTAAGCATCAAGTAAGCTGTAAGCATAAACCTTAGAAAGTAGAGGTACAGCACATGACACTCGCTGAGGTGCTTCCTGCGGCGCGGCAACTCTCCGCAGCGGAAAAACTTAAACTGATTCGGATTCTGGCTGAGGATTTAGAGATAGCTGAGGATATTTCGCCGTTGGAACCCTTCAAAACCTATGACCTGTCAACTCCATATGATTGTTTTGGAGCGGGTGCAGTTTTAATGGAAGTTCTTAAGCAGTCAGATGTAAATCAGTAGTAGTGAATGCGATTCAAATATTCAACCACTAGCTCAACCCAAAACGAGTTTGACAGCCTGCCAAGACTTCCGTTATCGCTGCGTCGAGAAGCTCAAAGCGTTGAAGCGGTTGGTTTAGTGGATAGTGGAGCAACCGTAAACGTCTTACCTTACGAATTCGGTCTTCAGTTGGGAGGTATTTGGGATGAGCGCAGAGCCATTATTCAATTAGCAAGCAATCTGGGCAGTCAGCCAGCGATGCCACTTTCTGCGATTAGCTACGCAACTCCGAAGGAAACGCTCAGATCGGAGAATTTTCACCAACTGAATTGGTGTTTGCTTGGGTGAAGAGTCCAAACGCACCATTGATTCTAGGTCAGACTAACTTTTTCCTTGAATTTGATGTTTGTTTCTACCGTTCCAAAATGGAGTTTGAGGTCAAACCGAAATTGTAGAAAGCTAGCTAAAAGGTACTGTTTGTACGCAGGCTATACGAGGCGTAACCAGTAGCTCGGCTGTATCGATAAAATTCCATCGTTCTCGACCAGAACGAGACGAATTCTATACACTTGAGAAGACAATATTAAGGACTTCCTGGGGGTTCCGGTGCGGCTGTTTTCGACTGTGGCAGGATTGCGGTGTTACTTAGATCTCAGTCGGGGGAAACAGCCTCGATCCAGCGATTCCCCGTCGAATCCGGTTCCAACCCCCGCCCTTCACATTGGTTTTGTACCCACGATGGGAGCCTTGCACGCTGGGCACCTGAGTTTGATTGATCGCGCCAAACGAGAAAACCAACTGGTGGTCGTGAGCATCTTCGTCAATCCGCTTCAGTTTGCACCAAACGAAGATTTTAGTCGCTACCCCCGACCATTAGAGCGCGATCGCGCCCTCTGTGAAGAGGCAGGCGTCGATGTTCTCTTCGCCCCAACGCCTGAAGAAATGGGCGTCACCGCCTCGACTCAGACCTATGTTCAGCCGCCCAAAGCGATGATGCTGGGCTTGTGCGGCGCATTTCGTCCCGGTCATTTTGAAGGCGTCGCCACCATTGTGACAAAACTCCTAAATTTGGTACAGCCCGATCGCGCTTATTTTGGGCAGAAAGACGCTCAACAAGTCGCCATCATCCGGCAATTGGTGCGAGATCTGAACCTACCCGTTAAGATTGTTGCGTGCCCTATTATACGAGAAGCAAACGGACTCGCCCTGAGTTCCCGGAATCAGTACCTGTCTAATGAAGAAAAAATACAAGCTGCCACGCTTTATCAAGGTTTAGCAACGGCTCAAAAACTGTTTCGCACAGGAGAGCGTTCGAGTGCTAACTTAGTTCAGGCAGTAAAACTAGAACTGGCGAACGTCCCCGTGATTCATCCCGAATACATTGAACTCGTTGACCCTATGACTCTCGAACCTTTAGAAACCGTGACCGACGAAGGCTTGTTAACGCTAGCGGCTCGAATTGGCTCAACGCGATTGATTGACAATTATGTATTGCGTGACCGTAAACCTATTATTGCGATCGATGGCCCTGCGGGAGCCGGAAAATCGACCGTTGCTAAAAAAGCGGCTGAGGTTTTAGGGTTGTTCTACCTCGACACGGGCGCAATGTATCGGGCGCTGACGTGGTTTCTTCTGCAATCGGGTGTCGATTTGAGCGATGAACCCACGGTTGCAGAATTAGCGAGCCAGTGTCACATCGAATTTGTAAATACCTCAACGCCTTCTGTATTTGTGAATGGTGAAGATGTAACGCAAGCCATCCGGACTCCAAGGGTAACGGCACGAGTATCGGCGATCGCGGCGCAAGGATCAGTCCGGGAAGCGCTGGTAAAGCAACAACAAAATTACGGTCGGCGCGGCGGGATTGTGATTGATGGTCGTGACATCGGAACGCATGTCTTTCCCGATGCAGAAGTGAAGGTGTTTCTCACAGCGTCCATCGAAGAGCGGGCACGACGCAGGCAGGTCGATCTGAAGAATTTGGGTCAATCGGACGTGAGCTTGAGCGAATTAGAAGCCTCGATCGCAGAGCGCGATCGTCAAGATAGTACTCGCGCCATTTCGCCTCTCAGAAAAGCGGACGATGCGATCGGGATTGAAACCGATAATCTCACTATTGATCAGGTGTTGGATGCGATCGTTGCACTCTATCAAAAGACTGCAAGCGTTTTGGTCTAACAACGACTGAGATCTAAGACAAAATCTTGTAGAACCACGCTTTACCTAAAAGTGCTGCGGGCGTAAGACCGTGAAAACGACCGAAGGTTGAACCCCTACACATTACACACATATTAGACACATACAAAAATGCCCTAGATCTTAAAGATCTGGGGCATTTTTGTATCAAGACAATTCACTAAAGCTTGTCTAAAATGGGCGATCTGAACGAGAGTGTTACAGATCCGCAGCGCCTTCACTGCCTCTGTTCGCGCCTTCTTGATCAGTCTCAGATGACTCATCCCGATTGTCGTAGCGTCTTCTTGACGACATGCGACCATTATTTGTGCGTTTGCGGAACTTACGAGCGTAAGCTTGATTACGAAGAGCTTTTTCTTTCTTTTGGTTACGGCGTTTAGCCATGTTTACCCCTTTTACGACACCTTATGATGCAAGACATGCAAATAGCCATTTTAAAGGATTGGCGGAGAGTTTTAACAATCCTCAAAACTTTTAATTGAAAAATTTTGGCCTGATGGCGCTAAATCGTAAATCAAGCGATCGCAATCATCCCGCTCAATGGCAGTTGAGTTTACGAATGAATCCTCTGAGTTTACGAATGAATCTTCGATCGCTAGGATAGGCTTCTGTGCTTAGACTGAACGAAAGCCATTCAATCACGTTGTCAAGGTTCAGATCGTGATATAACCATTACCCATGTATCTTCGGTCTTTGCATCTCAAACATTTTCGCAATTATCAGGATCAGTCGGTTCAGTTTACTGCGGCTAAGACGATTCTGATCGGCAACAATGCTCAGGGTAAGTCTAATTTACTAGAAGCGGTCGAATTGCTGTCGTCGTTGAAGTCTCATCGGACTTCCCGCGATCGCGACTTAATTTTAGACGGAGAACTGCTCTCCCACGTTAGCGGGCAGCTTGACAAAGACACGGGCAGCATCGAACTCGCGATGACACTGCGGCAAAATGGGCGACGCACAGTGGCGCTCAACGGCGTCTCCCTGCGTCGTCAACTCGACTTTCTTGGCACGCTGAATATGGTGCAGTTCTCTAGCCTAGATCTCGATCTGGTGCGAGGCGGCCCCGATCAGCGCCGTCAGTGGCTTGATTCTCTGCTGGTTCAACTTGAACCCGTCTACGCTTATGTCCTTCAGCAGTACAACCAAGTCTTGCGCCAGCGCAACGCCCTCCTTAAAGCGATCCAGAAAGAAGCACTCCAAACTCCTTCATCCGAACTGGCACTTTGGGATGCTCAACTTGCGATCGCTGGCTCTCGCGTGATTCGCCGCCGTGCCAGAGTCCTGAATCGATTGGTTCCTTTTGCGCGATCGTGGCATCAAGCGATTAGCGGCAGTACGGAAGTGTTAGAAATTCGCTATGCCTCAAACGTAACGGCAGACGAAGACACTCCCGAAGCGCTGCAAAAAGCGTTTTTAGAGAAAATTCAGCAGCGATCGCTGCCAGAGCAATATCAAGGCACGACGCTAGTTGGACCGCACCGCGACGAAGTGGACTTTACCATTAATCAAACTCCCGCTAGGCAATACGGTTCTCAAGGGCAACAGCGCACGTTAGTGTTAGCCCTCAAGCTTGCCGAGCTTAAATTGATCGAAGATGTGATCGGCGAGCCGCCGCTCCTGCTGCTCGATGATGTTCTCGCCGAACTCGATCTCAATCGCCAAAATCAGCTTTTAGAGGCGATTCAAGATCGATTTCAAACGCTCATTACGTCTACTCATCTCGGCTCTTTCGATGCTCAGTGGATCAAGTCTGCTCAAATTCTAGAGGTGCAGGCAGGAGCGTTGCAGCAAGAGGCGTTTTAGCTGTTCGGGTAGGAGCGATGGGTATCTTGACGAGGCAGTGATCTATTGAATACTCGATCTGGCTAGAAAGACACCCATTTGGACACCAATCATTCCTACGATCGCGCTGCCAACCCAATAAATTAACAGCATCGTGATATCGCCCTTATCCAAAAAACCTTTTGACTCCAAACCATAGGTTGAAAATGTAGTGTATGCGCCACAAAATCCTGTTGTAGTCATCAGTCGCAGTTCAGGTGAGATGCTGCGAATATTCTCAAACGCTAGCGTCAAAATATAAGCAATTAAAAAGCAGCCCGACACGTTGATGAGGAAAGTACCGTAAAAGCCAAGATCTTTTCCAAAAATAGCTTTTGCAAATTCGGTTATGTAGAAACGACTCAACGCTCCAAAAATTGCCCCAATCGCCACAGCGAGGGATAAACGCCCCCTCAAAAAATCCATTCCTTTTGACCTCAAAACCAATAGTGTGTTTTATGGAATTACTTCACGAAAAAATTAGCGATCGCAGTCCCTAGAATCACTGCTACCAAACCTAGAATGGCACTCCCTGCCCAGTAAAAAAACGTAGCAAGTTTTTGGTTGCTACGCCACAAAGTTAAAGTATCAAAGCCGTAGGTTGAAAATGTGGTGTAAGAGCCTAGAAATCCAGTTCTAATAAGTAGATCTAATTCCTTGGGATAACCTGTGATTCCTTTAGAAATTGTGAAAAAGAAACCCATTGCCAAGCATCCCGTCAAGTTAATAACAAATGTTCCATAGGGAAATTTTGTCCCATATTTTGCTTTGATCCATTCTGTTAAGTGATACCGAGACAACGCTCCAGGAATCGCACCGATCGCAATGGCTAACACACTAAGCAAACCAACATCTTGCAGCAATCAACCCACTCCTCAATTCATTACATTCAGTAATACAGAATTGCATTATCGAAAATGTAAGCCTACTCTTCATAGATGGAAGTCTGGATACCCTGACATCCTTTACTACCTGGGTAAGGATGACTGAATTTGCGCCGCAAAGTCCTGCAACCTTACAAAGTGTCGGGCTAGAGTACTTCATTCTGAAACCTTTCTTCAAATACTCGTTTAGCTCCTTCCAACTCGTCCAGTCAGGTTGGCAATCACTGCAACTAATTCAGCCGCTTCAACGGGTTTAGCGATGTGAGACTGAAAGCCTGCTAAAAGTGTGGCTCTGCGATCCTCTGTTCTAGCGTAGGCTGTTAGAGCGACAGCAGGAATGCGTCCGCCTTGCTCTGGCGTTAATGCTCTGACTTGACGTAGCAGTTCATAGCCATCCTCATCTGGCATACCAATATCGCTGATTAACACATCGATTGAGGAAGATGCCTGCGTCAGCACCGCGATCGCGGCAGTGGCTGAATTAGCTGCTATCACTTCGGCTCCACACATTTCTAGAGTATAGGTGAGGAGATCACGGGCATCCGCCTCATCATCAACAATTAGTAGCTTCAGTCCATCTAATCTGGGCGAGAAGTCAAACGAAGAACTACCTCCTACAGTAGGATGCACCCGTTCTGCTTCATGAATCATCGGCGTGATGATCATGACTGGCAGGTTCACAGTAAAGGTTGCTCCTTGCCCTTCTCCAGAACTCTCAACACTTACAGTTCCGCCATGTAACTCCACTAATTGGCGGACGATCGCTAACCCCAACCCTAATCCACCAAACGATCGCGTGAGTGAACTATCCGCTTGACGAAAAAGATCGAACACAAATGGAAGGAATTCAGCACTAATGCCTTGCCCTGTGTCGGTCACACTGATTTCAACATGGGAATTAATTCGTTTCAACCCAATCTGAACCCGCCCACCTTTGGGAGTGAACTTAATCGCATTACTGAGGAGATTCCAAATAAGCTGTTGTAACCGCTCGGTATCTCCCAAAACAGGACCAGCAGATGGATCAAGCACCGATTGCAGCCGAATCTCTTTTGCATCGGCAGCAGGTTGCACCGTATCAATGGCGGATTCGATCACGGCTACAAGCTCAATCGCTTGAACATTGAGGCGAATTTTGCCGGTGATGATGCGTGAAATATCGAGCAGATCATCAATCAATCTCGATTGAGAGCGGGCGTTGCGCTCGATCGTTTCTATGGCACGATTCATTGTTGATTCGTCCGGCTTCCGAGCAAGCAGCACGTGAGACCAGCCAAGGATCGCATTCAGGGGAGTTCGTAGCTCATGGGAAAGGGTCGCGAGGAATTCGTCTTTCAATCGGTTCAATCTCTCGGCTTCCGCTCGCGCCATTTGCTCTCGTACTAAAAGCTGCGATCGCTCTTCCTCTGCTCGTTGACGTTCTCGCACTTCTTTTGCCAATTCGTCGATCTTCCTGTTGAGAAGAACAAATCGGTGGCTGGCTGATTCTCTGCTTTTTAAGCGTAAGAAAACTAGCGCAGGCGAGTCAGGCGACCAAGGACGCAGAACTGCCCCTTCACAACGGCATAAGCAAGATTGCCCATCACTGGTACGGAACGTCAATGAGCCAAACACCATATTTCGGCTTCTGGAGCAAGAACGCAGATACTGTTTTACAGTGTCATGAGAATTCGCAACTAGAGCAAAAAGTTGTTTTTCCTGGAGTGTTGAACGACCTAGCAGTTTAGTGAATGCGGCATTGACAGCAACGATCTGCCCCTCTCCTGTCACTAGGAGTGACGGTTCTGGTAAGAGTCGGGCGAATTCGAGAAACTGTTCAGGTGTCAATCCTCATTTTCTCCTTTGAAGTATTCGTATCCGTGGCTTTCTTCTGCCTCTGGAGTTGGCTTTAAGTAGATCACGACTCTGCATGCCGAAGCACCCATCGCGATCGTCTCTTGCAGTTCTACTTTGGCATAGCCGAGATTCTCAGCAGCAATGAAGCCGAACACGTTTGAGGTCATCATACACAGGGCAGGTTGATCGGCAACTTTCTCGGCAAACGGGCAAGCGCGGTTCCCAAAAACAATCTTTTCATCCGTCTGCTCAATGACAAAAAAGTCGCCCTGAATTCGCTTTTTCAAATCCACGAGGACATCAGTAACTTGCTCTGGTGTTAAATTGGATACTTTTAAAGCAGCTTTATAGTCCTGGTCAATCTGCCTTCCCATGGTTTGACCAACCACACTAATAAACCCGGAGGCTTCTTCTAAACCAATGACATCCTGCAACGTACCCGCTAGCTCTCGAATTAATGTGCGCAAAAAGAGGTCGCGTTCCAGGGAAATGTTGAGATCCTGGATTGATGGTTCAGCCTGAAAAGAAGTGGACATAGCGTTTTTTAACAAAGACGAGCAAAAATTTTGACGGATGAAGCTGCTCCTGGAGTAGCAGTCACCGTTTATTGTAGAGATTTTATTGTAGAGACATTGTAGAGATTTGAACGATTTGTGTAGCGAGAGTAACAATTTCGACTCTAGCTCTGTAAACGCTACTGGATATCCTTCACCTGTCCCAGTTTTAATTTTGCTGCTTCACTGCGGTTTACTACAAGAAGTGCAAGCTCTGAAGTCAACTCAACTGCACAACGGATTGGTCTTCAACTAAGGTGCGAGCGGTGAGCAAATCTTCAACCGTGATTCGCAAAAAGCGGTGCTCATCGACCTGAAACTGGACTTTGATCCGATCGCTACCCGGCACTCCGGGCGGATCAAGCTCTGCGATCGCGCGTGCCCCTTCTCGATCATTTAAGGGTTGTACCGAAGTTTGACCACTGGATAAATTGCGCGTGATCAAGCGATCGCCGTCAAAATAGACCTCGGTTTGCACCGTTTCAGTGCCCAGTTCTCCCACAATCAGTTCAATACTGGGCTGATTGTCCACTGATGCGCCTAAGACTAACTCGACTGAGTTGCCCATTGGGTAAGGCTGCCCTGGTTTGATCAGGGGATGCCAATTGTGCCCCTTCTGCCGTCGATCCCAGTAGCGGATGCCGTAGCCGTGGTAGAGAAAGTCTTTTAACTCCACGCCTTGACTCAGTTGCAGCGCTCCTTGCGCGATCGCTTCAAAGGGCTTTTCGCAGCGAATCTTAGACGCATCGAAATACTGCTTTACCCACGTCTGCACGGCAGGAATTTGCACGGTGCCGCCAACCAACAAGACTGCATCAATATCGCTAACCGATAATCCTTGCCGCCGTGCCTGCTGAAGCACTTGCTCCATGGCTGTGTCGAGACGGTCAAAAAATTGGTGGTCTTGGAGAATTTGCTCAAAGCGATCGCGGCTGATCGACAAATCGTAGCTATCAAATGTTTCGTCGTTGAAATACACTTCTTGGGCTTGCGCTTGCAGAGAAAGCTGAATCTTCAGTCGTTCAGCTAATCGCGTGGTGAGCGGCGTTGCGGCAAGTCCTTGAGTTTCGACAAAGTGATCGACGAGCCAATTATCCAGGTCAGAGCCGCCTAAATTTTGCCCTGCTTTTGCCAACACTCTCGCAATCTTTGGCTTCTGTCCCGATTGTTCGGCAAACGATTTCTGTCCCCACTTGAGAATAAATCCGAGGGGTTTCGATGAGGTGGTTTCGCTCCCATCAAGCTGGACGAGCGACAGGTCCAAGGTTCCGCCGCCAAAGTCGATCACCAACAGAATTTCGCGATCGGCTAAGCCATAGCCCAATGCTGCCGCCGTTGGCTCATCGATCATTCTGACTTGATTGATATTCAGCGCCTCAGACACCCGACCCAGCCAAAGCCGATACGCTTCAAAACTATCGACTGGCACGGTGAACGTGAGCGAATCCGTCACTTCTGGATCGCTCGCTTTGAGTTGATTGATGATTTCGGTCAGAAACCATTCTCCGACTTGCTCAAAGGTGATGGTGCGTCCATCTAATTCTGGTAAGAAGCCTTGAATACTCGTGCCAATGCCACGTTTGAAATTGCGGAAGAATCGGGCATCTGAGGTGACATCTAAGGCGCGATCGCGTACCGCTTGCCCAACGACGATTTTTGGAGTTGCAGCATTTTCAAGATACGCCAAGCTGGGAATCAGAGGCGGGTTTTGCCCCTGGCGCACAGAAATATTGGGCAGTGCCAAGGTTTCAGGCTGTTGAGTGGCTCGATTCCAACGAGTAATGACGGTGTTACTGGTTCCAAAATCAATAGCGTAAGACATTCTGGCGTATCAACCAATGATTAATAGAATTGGCAAATCTCATCCACCCTTTGGGACGACATTCAATATTACTCATACCAATTCACAGAACCACAACCTATACACCCATAGCAAGAGTTCCTAATGTTCGGTAAAAACATCTTTGCCGTGAGAGGTCAGGCAAGATGGATGTACATCAAGGCAATTATGGCAAGTAAATTAGATATTTCTTAATATAGATAGAGGTTCTCGACCAAGGCGCTACTTATGACTCGTCCACCGACTGAGCTACTCTCGTTTCTGTTTAACCTTAAGAATGGCATTTGGTTCTTGGGCATTTCTTCGTGGCTGTTTGGTCTTGCCGATCGCGCGATCGCGGCACTCATGGATGGATATCTCTCTGCTCTTGATATCACTCAACTGTTTACAGCTTCATTCTTCTTTGTGGGGTGGCTGTTTCTAAAGCCTGGGAAGTAAATCAACAGTGCTAAATCCAGAAAAGGAGTTCTCAGATCTAGCAAACGAGTACTCCAATGCAACGAAGGAGTACTCGTTTGCAATGAAGGAGTTCTCAGATCTAGCAAACGAGTACTTCAATGCAACAAAGGAGTACTCGTTTGCAGCGAAGCAGTACTCTGATGCAACAAAGGGGTACTCAGATCTAGCAAAGGAGTACTCCAACGTAACAAAGGAGTACTTCAACGCAACAAAGGAGTACTCAGACCCAACCAATGGGTTCATAAAACAAACAGAGAAGTATCCAGACCTGGAACAGGAGTTGCTAAAGGTTCCGCAGGACTTGTAAACCTAAAATGCAGCATATTGAGATCTCCGATTTCTTCAGGAAATCGGAGATCTTTCTAGAAATAGACAACTAGTTAAAACGGAACTTGCCAATCGTGTTTTGAAATTCCCACCGCACAGCGTCTCCGGGCAACTGGTAGACTGCACTCAAGACAATGATGCGCTTACCATCGCGGCTGGGAAAAACAACGCTATCCCCACACTGTGACGCACACCACGAATATGCGATCGCATTTTGTCCAGCAAACTTGCGGCTCTGATAGTTGCTTTGCCGTCCCGTCTCAAAAAACGATTTCTCGCCGTTCTGCTGTGCCCATTCGAGAGCGGACAGGCCACCCGGATTGTCAAAGGTAGACGCCACAATGCTACCCGATTGACCACCGGGCTGAGCCTGCGTTGAGGTTTCAGCGGCACTCGCTTGAAGCGTGCTTGCATCACGAGAAAAGCGTAGATATCCCTTGCTAACATCACTCGTATCCACGGTGTAGCCCTTGGGATAAGCAATTCTAAACCCAAGCTGGGGACTCTGATAAATCTGGTAGTTTGTTGATTGCGCTTGAGCAACTAAAGTTGGCTGTGTTGCCGATTGACGAGCAGGCAGTGCAAAAACAACGGCGGGAGCCATTGCAGCTAGAACTCCCGCAACCAGGGAAGAAGACGTGAGCCAGGAACTCATAGATTTCATAGGACGATCAGGGTTTATTAAACGAAGTGAAACAGTACAAGAAGTAAAACAATACAAAAGCAGGACTGTAGCAATCTATTGAGTCACTCTAATTAACGCAAGTGCTCGATCTGCTGGCTCGGATTCAAAGTTGATCAGCCGCAGGCAATAGACTTACACTACAAACCATTTGGAATAGTGATACATCCTTTATAAATAGTAAAACAGTCTAGGAAAATGTGAAAGTTTAACCAACAAAATTTCAGCAAACTGTTGAGTAGAAAGTTTGCAGCGAAAAGGGAAATTGGAATCAGTTGAATTGATGATTTGTTGCCGTTGCAAAGACAGTCTTTAGAAGGAGGTAAGTAGCACCAGAATTAGGCTAAACCTGCTTCACCCACACAGGATGCTCATTTTCACGCAGTTATATAACAAGTTAGATGAATTGAGCGAATTATTAATGCTGAAATAGAAGTATCGGAATTAACAAGTAACAGAGAAAAATGAGTATTTCATTAATTATTCTAAGTTTAGTAGCGATTCTTGCAGCGATCGAGGCGGCTCTAAAAACGCGAGATAAGTTTGTTTCCCATGACAATCATCCCAGTTCTACAAGGACTCCAGTGCGTTTGGCAACACGTAAAGAAAGTTCAAAATTTAATGCAGAAACTGTAGAAGCTGGCTCGTCTTCTGACGATGAATCTGTTAAAATCCGTCCGGCAACACGTAGAGAAAGTTCAAAATTTGATGCAGAAACTGTAGAAGCTGGCTCGTCTTCTGATGATGAATCTGTTAGCAACGTATCAAATGCTACGCCGGACTCTGCGAATTTTGGGTATGACATTCCGTTAGCTACTTCTCTTACCCTTTCAGAAGTTGTCGATCCAGTTAGTCCTAAGAAGATTGCAATTCCTGATCTTTATCCGGATTATCCTCTTGAATTTGAGCAGCAGGCTCACTCCCACCACGCGCCTGATGTATTACAAGAGATTACTCAGTTAGACCACCAGTCAAAGAAAGATCAAATCGCGCACTTAGCGGAGTATGTTCAACATCCAGATAGCGTATTAAGAGTTGCGATCGCGTCTACTTTAGGTGGGCTACTTTCCAATACACAAGGAGATGACCGCCAAGCCGCGATCGCCCTTCTGACTCGGTTAAGCCAAGATGCGGATTCTCATGTGAGAGTTCAAGCTGCCGCGTCACTGGGCGAACTCCACTCCACTGAAATCATGCCATAAAAAATCATGCATCAAGGACTGATGCATGATCGTAGAAAAAATCTGATTGGCAATGGTTTCCGTTTTACTGACCGTTGCCAATCAACTTATTCTGCCTCATCACTAGCGCTGGGTGAAAGGACAGCGACTTCCACAGAAGGCGGAACGAGTGCCACCGCTGCGATCGCATCATTCTCATCCAACCGCTGAACCCGGACTCCGGTAGCTCCGCGAGACTGAGACGAAATGGCGTTCACCGACTGGCGAATGATGACCCCGCGATTGGTGATTAGCATCAGTTCATCGCCTTCATTCACAATGTGCAGTGCCGCTAACGTATCGCCCTTTTTGCGGAACTTTGTTGCCATGATGCCCATGCCTGCCCGCTTTTGTAAACGGAACTGAGTCACCGGAACTCGCTTACCCAGTCCACCCGTGGTGATCACTAACGCCCACGGCCCTGACTGAGGCGGAAGTTCGGTATTGTCTTCTACTGGGATTTCAGCATCATCGATCAGTCCGGCGGCTTCTGCTTGAGCCACATCTTCGACCACTTGGCTCGGTAAGATTGCCATCCCGACCAGATTATCGCCCTTGCGAAGATTCATAGCTCTAACTCCGCGGGTGGCGCGACCGAGCGGACGCAACTGCTCATGGTTGACGCGGAAGTGAATCGAACGTCCCAAGGTCGAACCGATAATAATACTGTCATCGACGCGCGCCAAACGAACCCACCGCAACTGATCGCCTTCTTCAAGAGAAATCGCAATCAGTCCGTTGGAGCGAATGTTGCCAAAAGCAGAAAGCGCCGTCTTTTTAATGAAGCCTTTTTGCGTTAGCATCACCAGGTATTCATCGTCGGTAAACTCTGTAACCGGAATCACCGACGTGAGTTTTTCAGCATGAGGAATCGGCAGCAGTTGAACGATCGGGGTTCCCCGCGAGGTGCGCGACCCGATGGGAATCTGGTAGGCTTTCAGCGCGTAGACCACGCCGCGATCGCTAAAGAACAGAATGCTATTGTGATCGCAACAGGTAATGAAGTGTTCAACCACATCATCTTCCTTCATTCGCGCTCCCGCTTTACCTCTGGTGGCTCGGCTCTGCGCCTCAAACGAATCAACGGGCATCCGTTTGATATAACCTTGCTCGGTGATCAAAATGAGAGATTTCTCGTTGGCAATTAGATCAATATCGCCGAGTTCATCTTCAGACTGCTCAATCACCGTGCGGCGAGGTGTCGCATGCGATGCTCGTAGTTGCGTCACTTCGGTAGCGATGATTTCGAGAATTCGCTCTCGACGGGCAAGAATGTCGAGCAAGTCAGCAATCTGCTCTTGCAAAGCGTCGTGTTCTTGCTGAATCTTATCCGCTTCGAGTGCCGTCAGACGCCGCAACTGCATTTGCAGAATGGCATCTGCTTGCGCTTCTGAAAGTTCATAGGTAGAAATAAGTTCTTGCTTTGCCGTTGTCGTATCTGCCGCATGACGAATCAAGTTAATGATCGCGTCCATGTTAGTCAAAGCAATCAGCAAGCCTTGCAATAAGTGATCGCGTTCTTCGGCTTTACGAAGCTGATAGCGAGTGCGCCGAGTAATCGCTTCAATCCGAAAATCGAGAAAGACGCTGAGGAATTGCTTCAGGGTAAGCAGTTGCGGTTCGCCGTTGACGAGTGCCAGCATGTTTGCCCCAAAGTTAGCTTGCAGGGGCGTTTGCTTGTAGAGGTTGTTCAGCACAACTCGCGCGTAAGCATCGCGCCGCAGCTCGATCACAATTCGCATTCCGTCGCGATCGCTCTCATCGCGCACATCGGAAATGCCGTCGATCTTGCGATCGTTCACGAGTTCTGCAATCCGTTCGATCAACGCCGCTTTGTTAGTTTGGTAAGGCAGTTCGGTGACGATGATGGCATCGCGATCGGGGCGTCCTCGATGCTCGATCGTTTCAATCGAACATACACCGCGCATCGTAATCGAGCCGCGACCTGTCGTGTAAGCTTCTCGAATGCCGGTGCGTCCGAGAATCTGTCCTCCAGTCGGAAAGTCAGGACCCGGAATGTATTGCATTAACTCCAAATCGGTGATGTCCGGATTTTGAATTAATGCCATCAGACCGTCAATTAATTCTCCCAAGTTGTGGGGAGGAATGTTGGTTGCCATTCCCACCGCGATGCCGGATGAGCCATTCAGCAACAGTTGCGGTACCCGGGCAGGCAACACCAGCGGCTCTTGTTGCGATCCGTCAAAGTTATCGCCAAAGTCGACCGTTTCGGCTTCGATGTCTTGTAGCAGTGCGGTCGTCGTCAGGGAAGTTAGTCGCGACTCGGTGTATCGCATGGCGGCAGGCGGATCGTTATCGACGGAGCCGAAGTTTCCATGTCCGTCCACCAGCGGCGCTCGCATCGAGAAATCTTGAGCCATCCGCACTAGCGCATCGTAGATCGAGGTATCACCGTGGGGATGGTATTTACCCAACACATCCCCGACGACACGAGCCGACTTTCTGAAGGGGCGATCGTGGGTGAGACCCAGTTCATGCATGGCGTAAAGAATGCGACGATGGACGGGTTTTAAGCCGTCTCTCGCGTCTGGAAGTGCCCGCCCCACAATCACGCTCATGGCGTATTCCAGGTAAGACCGCTGCATTTCGTTGCGTAAGTCGGTTGGAATAATCCGATCTTGAGGCGGGTCTTGGGAGAAGGTCATAGAATACTCCGAAATGTCAGTGCAAGCCTGTCAGCAGAATAAAGCCTAGAAAGTATACTCGCTAGGTTCAATATTGTCTAAATTTTATCATATTTTCATGGACGTTGAGGGGGCTGAAGAGCGCACAGAATGAGGCATTGACGGGGGAGTGAAGATGCTGACTGTGTGCAGAAATCAGCCTTGTGATAAGGGAATAAAGCGTTGTCCTCAAAGAGGGGATGGCATAGTTAAAGTTACCTATGCTGTAATTGCTGTAATTTCAGAGCGCGATCGCACCTCACTGTCCATGATACCCATCATTTACTCCGACGAGTTTCTGCTCCACGATACCGGCATTCTCCATCCTGAAAAACCAGGACGTTTAACCGCGATTCAAACCGCACTTCAGTCTGCGCCTTGGGCAGACCAACTAGACTGGCGCACCCCAACCTCCATTGAAGCGCGATCGCCGCTACCGTTGATCCAGAAAACTCACAGTCCACGCTATGTGACAGCACTGCGTCAGTTAGCTGAGCAAGGCGGCGGACACATCGACAGTGATACTCCGGTGTCGCCGCGCAGTTTTGAGGTGGCGATGCTCGCGGTCAATGCTTGGATCGATGGGGTGGATCATGCCTTGCAAAGCGGAGAACCTTGTTTTGCTTTAGCGCGTCCGCCAGGACATCATGCCGTGTCAGGAATCGGCATGGGATTTTGTTTGTTTAGCAATGCCGCGATCGCAGCTCAATATGCGTTAGATAATGGCGCAGAACGAGTCGCAATTCTCGATTGGGATGTGCATCATGGTAACGGAACTCAAGCGATCGTAGAGAACAATCCCAACATTCGATTTTGCTCGATTCATGAGTCGCCCCAATATCCGGGAACGGGGCGGGCGACGGAACGAGGGCTGCACAATAATGTGCTGAATCTGCCGATGCGATCAGGCAGCACAATTGAGGATTACCAGCCGTTGTTTGAACAAAAGATTATGCCGTTTTTAACGGGATTTCAGCCCGATGTGCTGTTAGTGAGTGCAGGATATGACGCCAACCACGACGACCCGTTAGCCGGAATTTCGTTGAAGCCGAAAGACTATGGTGTGTTTACAAAGTATTGCTTGACGATCACTGAGCGAATTGTTTTTGGACTGGAAGGCGGATATGATTTTAACGCGCTAGCACAATCGGTAGTGGAAACGATCGATCCGCTGATAGCTTGAACGTAAAAATTAGTCTTCTCGTTAATCTTGTAAATGAGAGAACTGATATGCACCTACGGCTGAAACTGCGATCGCCATAATCAACAAAACTGGAATCGCGAACCAAGGAAACTGCGCAACCGGAAGGTAAGCAGCGGCTCTTAGTCCTAGGCTGGTATAGGTCAAAGGCAATAGATAGACGATCGCTTTTAGAGCAATCGGAAGATTTGCCACGTCGAAAAATGTCCCGCCTAAAAATGACATTGGAACAATTAGAAAATTATTGTAGATTCCAACGCTTTCGAGAGACTTTACGTTCAAGCCAACTAACACACCTAATCCAGCAAAAACAGCACAGTTGAGAATCAGAACTAATAGAAATAATGGATTGAGAAAGCTCCAAATTTTTCCTGTCACTAGAACCGCCACCAGAATCACCGACCCAGCCGTCAGCATTCCCCGCACAATTCCCGCGAGCATTTTGCCCAAGTGCAGTGCTAACGGGTGAACGGGCATCAGCAGCATTTCTTCAAAGGTTTTAGTGAACAAGCGATCGCCGCAAATCGAAAACGTCGTTCCGCCAAAGCTGATTACCATTGATGAGAGCGCCACCATTCCTGGCAAAATAAATTGTAGATAGGTGTCTCCTGCCGTTGGTTTTGCAACCGAATCGAGAGTGCTGCCCAATCCTAAACCAAACGCCAAGATATAAATTAAGGGAGAAATAAGTCCTGAAGCGGCGACTTGCACCAGTCTGACTCGCAGATCGAGCCAATCGCCCCAAAATACGGTGAGACTATCTGACCAAAGCGTTGCCAGAGAAGATTTGCGCGATCGCGTTGAGGAAGAGGCTTGCAGGGTCACGAGGGTTACGTCAGTGAAACACTTTTATCATTTTTGCATTTGGAACAACCGAGTGCACATTCGATTTGCAGCCATCTGCCCGTGAGATTCGTCATACTAGTAAAAGAAAGTAAAATAGCATTTACCATTTCTTACGAACGTCTCAACTTCTGAAGCCACCATGAAACGTAGACCTAAATCCAATTCCTACAACGACTACGATCGCAACGACTACGATGGCTACGAGCGCCGACCTGATTTCACACCGCCTGATCCCAAACCGGAGAAGAAAGTGAGTTCGCTGTTCAATGCCACCGCGATCGCAATCATTGCAGGAGTTTTTATTCTGGGAATTGGTGTCGGAATTGGGTTTAGCACTGTGACGCCCAATCAAAACGGTGTTCTACAAACCAACGTTCAACTCGACCAACAAGCTCCAACGCCAGATGTTTGTATTCAGAATGGAGCAAGCGCCATGTCGATGACGGCTCGGTTGTATGTCACACTAAACCCGTTTAAGGTGTACGTTGCCCAAGCGGGAATGGAACCTGCCTGCGTCCTGAGACGGGCGAACTGGGCAGTGCTAGAGCAACGAAAACTTCTAACGTCAGATCAATCGCGGGAGTGTCGTCAGCGTCTTAGCACCTTTGGCTATGTTGGCAGTCTAGAGAATAAGCCGATTATCGATTGTGTCTACCAGAGCGACAACGCCAAGAATCTCTTTTTAGATGGCAGCGCTCCCTCAGAAAATAACGATTTTTAGAGTAAGGATGGATAGGTTGAAGGCGCGATCGCATGAATGCGATCGCGCCTTTTTTATTTATCACCGTCTTTTGTCGTCGGGCCAATCTACCGCAAATCTTGAGTTAATCGCACCTGAAAGATTTGACCGGGTGCGATCGTGGCGGGTTTCGGTGCGGTGGCATAGGTTACGCCCGCCCCAACTGCCGCTCCTCCAGCTACGGTTCCACCCGATAGCCCACCCAGCAACGCCCCTGCCACTGCCCCAATCCCAGAATTGAGCAGCAGCCTGCGATCGTTGACTTGGCGCACTCCTCCCAACGCATCGGACTGGGCTACGAACGGAAACGAGCGACCGTTGATCGCGATCGATTGAGCAATGAATCGATTGGTTTCAAACCGTCCATACACCTGACTCCCGAAAGGAATGATCAAATTGCCCGCGCGATCGCGAATTTCAGTTTGCAGCAATACCACTTCCTGACGCGGCTTATTGGCTTCTAACTTCAAGACCTGACTGCCAGGATAGCTAAGATTGAGCAACGTACCTGACGGCAAAATGACCCCTTCTGTAGGACTCGCCACACTCACCAAAGGCGGCTGCGACGGCAGGCTGGCATAATTTGACGATGAGGATCTTCCGCCAATGGGCAACGGCTGACCAAATTCAATTGTTCCCGCCGTTGCAACGGTCGTCGTTTGAGGAATTGACGGTGGCAGGGATTGAGAGAATTGCGACGTCTGATCCGGCGGGAGCGGCACAGGTTGAGGCAAAGCCTGAGGCAGAGCTTGCGGCAGGACTTGCGGCGTCTGAGGTTGCAGAGGTGCACCCAGGACGGATTGAGCGGGCTGAGGAGGCTGAGCTGTTAGAGGGGGGAACGACTCGGTCATCGTTGGGGGCAGTCCGGCTCCGGTTGTAGGAGTTGTCCGTTGCAACGGCGGCACGCTCACGGTTGGAGCCGTTGGAGTCGTCGGCACTGATACGGGCGGCAGAGAATCTGGAATTGCCAGACTAGGATTAACTTCGGGCAGACGCAGCGGATTGGCAGGGGGCGCTTGGGAAACAACTTCTGAAGAATTTTGCGGCGCTTGGCTCACAACTTCGCGCGGCGGCGTTTGGGGCAGGTCTGGCTGGGCCTTTGGCACGGTGATGCTCGGCTGCCCGCTAGGAGCCAGCCCAGGGGGAAACTGATCGGCGGTTGGAGGAGTCGGAATCGCAGTTGGAGGAGCCTCGCTGGGAGGCAAGTCCATTGCGCTTGCAGGCGGCGCTAACACACCCGGATTGCCCGTTGCCCCAGACGAGGTTTCACTGGGAGATAAGCCCGGTGGATACACAACCGGAGGCGGCGTAGAGGGAGCAGTCCCAGCGCGCGGAGCGGGCGTAACGGCAGAGAGCCGAGGCACAGCAGTTGTGTTGGCAGTATTGGCAAGGAGGGGGCGAAACACCCAGCGATCGCTTGAACGATCCTGTTCGCGCACCTGCTGCAATTGAGCTTGTTCTTTCGACAACACCACATCGGGAGCTAGCACTAACGTAATTCTGGCTGTGCTTTGAGACTGAGCCACCTGAATCTGCCTGACTGCGCCAGAATAGGATTCTTGCAGTTTGACGTTACCCACTTCAGTATTGGGCAATTCTAAAATGATGCGGGCAGGGTAAGCGGCGAAGGTATAGCGAGGCTTCACGCCAGGTCTGACGGTTATTTCTAGCTGATTGGTAGCAGGATTGTATCGCCAGTTTTGCAATGGGGCGGCCAAGGCAGGCGAAGCGGCGAGACACAAGGCAAAAGACAACAGATAGAATTTGCGCTGACTCACGAGTTTTTCCGTCCTTTCCTTGTTAACCATGACCCCAAGCTTCCTACTGACTTGGTTTCCCAGGATAGACGGAAGTGTGAAATTTGCAGCAAAAAGTTTTGCAAATCGAGAATAAAAAATGACTCACAAGAGAGTATTTCAGGAGCTTTAGCCGTTACATTCGCTACTTAGCCAGCGACGACAACTGTTTTGATCGCCTCGATCTGCTCCTGATAAGCGGTATCTGCTAAGACGGGCGTGGCATTTTCGAGGGAAATATCAGCTTTCAAATCAATCCACGATCGACAGCCGCCATACTCGCTTTGATAGGAAATCGATTGCGGTTGGGCTAATTTGAACGATCGCAGTGCCAGCACATACAACGGCGACTTCGGTTTCCACTTCAACCGTTCTTCAACAAATTGCGCGTTCCAAACATGGTACGGATACAGAGCCTGCACAACAGTTGCTTCTGTCACCTGAAAAATATCCGTAATGTCGGCAAAAGAACTAATCTGAATTTCCTCTGGATGCCAGCCCGATGAAACAGATTGAACCTTGGCATCATAGGGCGCTTTGAGTAAGTGAGGATTTTGATGCTCGTATGTGGGATAGAGCAAAACCCGCTCATGGTCCACCGAAAATTTCCCGCCCTGCTCTCGAATGCCGCCTTTTCTTAGCAGCAAAATCATTTCGCCCTGTTCGAGAGCGCGGACTGCGATCGCCCATTCTTTCAGCGCATAGCTCAGTTCCATCTCAGACTACCCTTTACGTTAGGCGAGAGAAAAACTCTACACACACCATAAACAAAGGAAACATGATTCCAGCAAGTCCAATCCAGCCGCCAAACTGACCCAAAAAGCCATACAACCGCTTGTATTCTTTTCTGGCGGTTTCGTGAAAAGCGGCAAGAAAGCGCGAACTCGCTCCAATTAGAATAGCTCCACCGACTCCCAACGGTACGCTGATGATAAACCATGCTTTCAGTTTATCGCCAGGATTAATCAGTCCGACAACAGGAAAGAAAACGAAACTCACCAGTTCAACTACAAGCCAGAGACCGAGGGCAATGAAAAGATCTTTGCGCTGCAATTCATCGAAAGAGAAGTTGTTCATTGTCAGGAGGGTAGAGGCTGGGGACGAAGACTTTAGAATTTCTCAATCTCTAGGTCGAAAAAACTAGCTGTCTCTAGGACTAGCATGGATAGGTATTGACGCTGAGGTTATGCTCTGTAGTCATTGGCACCAGAAGTGCAAACTCTGAAAGCGATGCTTCAGTGCCTCGCGGCTCGGTAAACCTCTAAGAAACTGTACCCAACTAGAACCTCATTGTTATGACGACCCACGATCTATTAATGCTTGTCTTGATGCTTATTCCCGGTATTTTACTCTCAGTTGCGGTGATGGTGACATTTGCGGCAGGCGGTTGACGCGGATAGGCCCGTAACGACGCAATACAGCCCTCATCCCCTAGCCCCTTCTCCTGTGGGGAGAAGGGGAACTGGAATCTCGCTTTATCCCCTTAGAGAGAAGATTAGAGTGAGGGCAATTTGGGATTGTACATCCCGCAGGTTAACAGACTGACGCACTCTGCGACTGGCTAACTTGCCAATCCAATTTCTTGCAGGCGGAGATGAAGGTATTCTCCTGCGGTAATGGCAGGAAAGACTTGAGTGCCGCCTGTTCTGTCAATGCAGCTTTGGAGCGGCGTTAGGTCAGTTTGGGATTTGGGATGAACAAAAAACGGCATTGAGAAGCGGCGATTGCGGACATTATCGGGATTTGTGACTCGGTGAGTTGTGCTTTTGAAGAGCCCATTCGTGAGTTGTTGCAGCATGTCGCCACTATCGACAATAATTTGACCCTCTAGCGCTGGAATGGCTAACCATGTTCCATCGCGCTGCAATAGTTCTAAGCCACTTGCAGTTGCCTCGCACAGGAGCGTAATCAGATTGATATCCTCGTGGGGAGCTGCCCGTAAACTTGAGGCGTCGACGTTTTCAGGAATGGGTGGATAGTGAATCACTCGCAAAATCGTATCGCTGCCATCTGCCATAGTTGAGAGGAGCGATCGCGGCTCTCCCAAATACAAGGCACAAGCTTCTAGCAAGGTGGCAGCGCAGGCATCAAGCTGACTATATAGTTGGCTCATCACGTCATGGAACTGAGACACTTCTTCAGGTTTCAGATTGGCGAGGGTGGATTCTCTGCCGACATGCCAAAACTCTTTTAAGTCGGGGACGGAGTGATCTTTTGCGTGTTCTCGTCCAAATCTAGTGAAGCCTCGTTGCCCGTTTAGCTTAGGATCTTCATATTGCAGTTTGACTGGCTCTGGTAATTCAAAAAAGGTTTGGGCAACCTGATAGGCCGTCCTAATTAGATCAGCGTTGATACCATGATCGACAATGGCAAAGAAACCGATGTCTTCTAATGCGTTGCCGATTGTGGAGACGAACGCTTGCTGTTCGGAATGAGCATCAGAAAGGAAGTCCTTTAAGCTAACAACAGGAATGGATTGAGACATGACCTCTTCTCTGGCACTATCAGCAACGACATGGGCTGGCTTGATTGTAGTTTACGGACTGCTGGTTGCGATCGGGGGCGTGATTGGCTATGTCAAGGCTGGCAGTAAGGTGTCGTTGATATCGGGTTTGGGAAGCGGGGTGGCGCTTGCGATCGCGGCTTACACGACAACTCAAAATCCATCGACTGGCTTGTCGTTAGCCGTTTTCATTGCTGCATTTTTGCTGATTGTGTTCGCTATTCGCTGGATTAAAACCAAAAAAATGATGCCTGCGGGGATGATGGCGATCTTAAGTTTGGTTGCGGTAATTTTGTTTGGGGCGGCGTTATCTGTTTGAAGGTTTTAGCTGTAAGTCCAGTCTGCCAGTGTCACAACATTCGGGAATGCGGAACCAACAGCATTGACGAGTTTTTGATCTGCGGTCACGAATTGGCAGTTTTCCTGTAAGCTCAGCGCAATGTATAAGGAGTCGTATACTGTTCGCTGATGCTGAACTGCTATCTGATAAGCACTGTTTAGTAAGTGAGCCGTTGAAGATAGGAAGAGGCGAAGCCGTTGAAATTCGACAATAGCATCTTGAGCTTCATCCGTCGGTAGACCTTGCGATCGCTGCTTCTTCCAGACAATGTTGCCAAACTCGGCATAGATAAATTCGGGAGCGAGAAAGTCGATTGCTCCAGTTTGATAGTGATTCAGAATTTCAAGGGCGATGGACGAGTCGGGTTCAGTGATGAACCATTTAATGGCGATGCCGCTATCGATCACTAATCTCATCGTTGTCGATCCTGACGGATTAGCTCAGTGCTGTCTGGCATTTCACCGCATTTTTCAAACACGCGATCGCGGATCTGACTAATTCTACGAACGGTTTCTCGGCGCTGGGTGAGGTCTGCTTCTCGTTGTTCCCATTCTTCGAGTAAGCGTTCGATGCTGTCTAGACCTTGTGCTTTGGCGGTGGTTTCTAGACGATCGTAAAGTTCATCGGAAATAGTTAGCGATCGGCTCATAAAGTCTAGGAAGAGATTTCAAATGATTTCAATGAGGGCAACGTCGATCAAGTCTCTTTCGATCATGAATATTGGTTCTCTCATCTATGTTCAACAGTATAGCGAGGTGAGAGGAGTTGATTAGCTGGCCTTTTGGAGTTCGGCGAGATACCAGTATGTGATTTGTACGGGCAAGTAGACTGTGTACCGAAATCACCCGTGATGTTCCCACCATTCACCATTCGGGAATTCTACGATCGTTCCCTTTACAACTTACTTACTCTTTTATCGAACGCTTCTACTATGTCTTATCGTGACCCGAACGCAACCCTTTCCGATGCCGATCTGCAAGAAATTAAGCAAGCGATCGCACTCATTCAACAAAAGCTCCCCTTCCTCGTCACGCTCAGCACCGACGATCGCAAACGCCTCTACAAGCTAGGGGACAAACGCCTTGCCTTCGTTCAAAACAGCCTCACCGCCGCTCAAAGCAACCCCAACATTCTTCCCGCCAGTTTCGACCTCCCCCGCTTTACCAACGACTATCGCCTCGCAACCGACCTCACCGAACTGCTGATGATCTTCACTCAACTGAGTGAACAGGTAGACGATACGCTTATGGCAGTGGGCAGCGAAGCGATGAGCGACAGTCTGACTGTCTATGACTATGTGAAGACCGCTTCCAAAAAGACACCTGGATTAAAAGCGATCGCAGAGCAACTCGGCAGCTTGTTCAAAGCAATTCGGGGCAAGTCAGTTAAAACAACGCCTGAGATGGCTCCAGCTTCTAACTAGCGTTTAGATGCGTTGAGGTTCAGTGTTGATGCGGCTGCAACTGCGCTTGAACCTCAAACATTCGTCGTCCAATGTCCAACCTGCGTCAGCCCACCTCAAATATTCGCGCTTGAAGGTTCAACCTACGTCAGCCCACCTCAGACCTGCGTTAGCCCACCTCAAACATTCGTCATTCAATCTTTGACCTGCATCAGTCCACCTCAAACATTCGCGCTTGAATCTCAGACCTGCATCAGCCCACCTTAGACCTGCATCAGCCCACCTTAGACCTGCATCAGCCCACCTTAAACATTCGCGCTTGAAGGTTCAACCTACGTCAGCCCACCTCAGACCTACATCGTTGAACCTTTGACCTACCTCAGCCCACCTCAAACATTCGCGCTTGAATCTCAGACCTGCATCGTTGAACCTCAGACCTGCATCGTTGAACCTCAGACCTGCATCATTGAACCTCAGACCTGCATCATTGAACCTCAGACCTGCGTCGTCACAGCATCCTTTATCCACTGCGATCGTCTACTCAACCTTCAAGAACATCGCCACTTCATCTCTAAACGTTCAACTCCTCAGCAATAGCTTTGGCACAATGTTGAGAAAATCAGCCAAAGGCTAGGTGAACTATACAGGCTTACCCAGTATCACAAGACTTAGGCTCCTAGTGTCTTTCTCACTACCGAACCTGAGATCCTTTCGTGCTGGGATTGACCTGTCATGTATCAGCTTATTCAATCGATACTCCACGATCGCGAAGAAACTCTCGCCCTGCATCGGCTGATTGATGCCCTCGCCGCCTCAGAGGAATCGTCAGCTGAGGGATTAGAAAAGCGTTACTTTTTGCACAACAAGATTATCCGCACCTTTGAAGAAGATTGTCGGCAACAGCAAAAGCCTGCTCATTTCTATCATTCGTCATTTATTGGTCGGCTGGTTCACACCGCTCATGAACTAATCGTAGAAGACGACGAAGTTTGGATCGTGCTGCGTCCCTGGATTGGCAGTCAAGAGATTTGGCGGCTTAGTCGGGAGTTAAGCGATCCGACAAGAATGAGCATCAGCGCCTTACTTGATGTCCGCGATCGCTTAGTCGGGCGCTATCAGCCTAGCCTAGTCGAACTCGATCTTAGTTCCTTCTACGAGAGCGAACCCAGCATCAGCGACTCGCGCAGCATTGGGCAGGGCGTTGCATTCCTTAATCGCTACTTGGCAAAGCAGGTTTCCGACAATCCCCAGTATTGGTTGCAAACCATTTACAATGTCCTGCTTCGTCATGCCCACGATGACATTCCTCTCATGATCAACGAGCAGATTGGCTCAGCAGGCGAACTGGTGAAAAGGATTAAGGAGGCGGTTAAACTCCTGGGGATGCGATCGCGCCATGAAGCATACGAACTCTCCCATCCCAAAATGCAAGAACTCGGCTTTGAGCCGGGATGGGGCAACAGCGCAGGGCGGGCACAAGAAACCCTAGAGCTACTCGACCATTTCATCACCACACCAGAGCCAGCGATCTTAGAAGCCTTTGTCGCTCGATTTCCGTCCGTTTTTCGCGTGGCGCTGGTGTCGATTCACGGCTGGGTGGGTCAACAAAATGTGGTGTTGGGACGCCCTGAAACGATGGGGCAAGTCGTGTATGTGTTAGAACAAGCCCGCAGTTTAGAGAAAGCTTTGCACGAAGAGATCCGCTTAGCGGGGTTAGAGTTTTTAGGCATTCAGCCCCATGTCGTGATTCTGACGCGCCTCATTCCCAACTGCGAAGGCACGCAGTGTGCGATGCGCGTTGAGCCCGTCGATGGCACGCAGAACGCCTGGATTTTACGGGTTCCATTTCGAGAATTTAACCCCACCGTCACCGACAACTGGATTTCTAAATTTGAGATTTCACCCTACTTAGAGTCCTTTGCGATCGACGCCGAACCCGAGCTGGTCAAACACTTGGGCGGGCGTCCTAACTTACTCGTTGGCAACTACAGCGACGGCAATTTGGTCGCCTTCTTGCTGGCGCGACGCCTCAAGGTGACGCACTGCAATATTGCTCACGTTTTAGAAAAACCCAAATACCTCTTTAGTAATCTCTATTGGCACGAACTCGAGTCGCAATATCATTTTTCGGCTCAATTTACGGCAGATCTGATCGGCATGAACGCGGCAGATTTTATTGTCACCTCGTCGTATCAAGAGATCGTTGGCACACCCGATGCCTTGGGACAGTACGAATCGTACAAACACTTCACTATGCCGGAACTCTATCACGTCGTCGATGGCATCGATTTATTCAGCCCCAAATTTAACCGCATTCCGCCCGGAGTGGACGAAGCCACCTTTTTCCCGTATTCAGACAAGCAACGGCGCTCCAACGAAGCCACCATCCGAATTGCTGAGCTACTGTTTACGCAAGAAGACCATCATATCTTAGGAAAACTCGACGATCTGACCAAGCGACCGCTCCTGTCACTCGCTCCGATGAGCGTGAGCAAAAATTTGACTGGATTAGTTCAGTGTTTTGCAGAGCATTTAGAATTACAAGAGCGCTGTAACTTGATCTTGGTGACGAACAAACTTTATGTTGACGAAGCCGTTAGCGAAGAGGAGGCAGAGCAAATCGACAAACTTCACATGCTGATTAGTCGATACGATCTTCACGGCAAGATTCGGTGGGTTGGCATCCGCATGAGTAGTCGTGACATGGGTGAAACCTACCGAGTAATTGCCGATCGCGGGGGCATTTTCATTCACTTTGCGCTGTTTGAAGCCTTTGGGCGCACTGTCCTCGAAGCGATGGTGTCTGGGTTGCCTACCTTTGCCACCGAATTTGGAGGACCATCGGAAATCATTGAAAATGACAGATACGGCTTCTTAATTAATCCCACCGACTTTAAAGCGACGACCTATAAGATCAGAGGTTTTCTCGATCGCTGTGATGAAGATCCTGACTATTGGCGCATGATCAGCGATCGCGCCGTCCAGCGCATTCACGACGACTACAATTGGCAGCTACACAGCAAGCAGCTTTTACTATCAACCAAGCTCTACAGCTTCTGGAATTATCTGCGACGCAACAACCGCGACTCCCTCCTCCGCTATTTAGAACTCATCTTCCATCTCATTTTCAAACCCAGAGCCACCACTATTCTAGAAAACCACCTCTCCAGAGAGCGATAAGCACCAATCTACCGATCCACTTCCCATTCATCCCTCATCCCTTCTCTTTCATCCCTCCTCTCACCCCCCTTCTCCCCCGGAGCCTCTTGCCCATGAATATGACCGAACGCGCTCAATCCCTGATCTACAGCGACTGGACGGTGATCGAGCCGAAGTTTGAGCCAGCGCTCCTTCAGACCAGAGAGACTGTATTCACAATTGGAAACGGCTATCTGGGCACACGCGGCAGCTTCGAGGAAGGCTACCCGCAAGCGACACCTGCCACCTTGATTCATGGAGTCTATGATCACGTTCCGGTGGTTTACACCGAATTGGTCAACTGCCCCGATTGGCTACCGTTGGTGATTGCGATCGAGGGCGATCGCTTTCGGCTCGATCAAGGCGAGATCTTGAGCTACGAGCGCAGCCTCAATTTGCAGCATGGCATTTTGAACCGTTCAGTACGCTGGCGCAGTCCCACTGGAAAAACGATCGATCTGCACTTTGAGCGGTTTGCCAGTCTAGCCGATCAGCATGTGCTGGCGTTGCGCTGTCAAATTACCCCCGTCGATTTTGAGGGCGAGATTGAAGTTCAGGCGAGTATTAGCGGCTACCCCGAAAATCAAGGGTTCAATCACTGGGAATCGATTGGTCAGGGTACGAACAAACATGGCGTGTGGCTAAGGGTGCGGACGCGCACCTCGCGGATTGAACTGGCAATGGCATCGAGCATGACGATATCGGTAGCAGAGACATCGCCGCAAACAGCAAATGTTCCAGGATATCCAACGCTACTGACTACGTTCACAGCATCAGCAGGACAAACAGTAACGATCGAGAATTTGATCACGGTGTATACGTCTCGCGAGGCAGAAGCGCCAACCCAAGCGGCACAGGCTAAGTTAGCAGAATTACCCAGCTATGACGATCTGCGATCGCAGCACCAAGATGCTTGGGACGGAACCTGGAGAAACAGCGATATCGTGATTGAAGGCGATGTTAAGTCACAGCTTGCGGTACGCTACAATCTGTTCCAACTCCTGATTGCCGCACCCAAACACGATGAACACGTCAGCATTCCCGCAAAAACGCTGTCTGGATTTGGCTATCGCGGTCACGTCTTTTGGGACACCGAAATTTTCATTCTGCCGTTCTTCACCTATACGCAGCCCGCTCTCGCTCGAAACCTGCTCACTTACCGCTATCACACCATTGAAGGCGCACGACGGAAAGCGGCGCACTACGGGTTTAAGGGCGCAATGTACTCGTGGGAAAGCGCTGATACAGGCGACGAAGTGACGCCGCGTTGGGCCTTGCCGAATGATCCTTACGCCGACGATATTCGGATTTGGTGCCGCGATCGCGAGATACACATTAGCGCTGACATTGCCTATGCCTCTTGGAATTATTGGCAAGCTACGGGCGATGATGACTGGATGCGCGATTACGGAGCCGAGATCATTCTAGATACGGCTGTGTTTTGGATGAGCCGCGTGGAGTGGAGCAACCGCGACGAACGCTACGAGATCCGTGAAGTGATCGGTGCCGATGAATACCATGAACACGTTAACAATAGTGTATTTACCAATCGCTTAGCTCAATGGCATTTAGAGAAAGCAGCCTATATTTATGATTGGCTACAGCAAGCGCATCCACAACGGTTAAGCGAACTGGATCAGAAATTAAAAATTACACCAGAGCGGCGATCGCGGTGGCAAGATATTGCCACGAACCTCTGGATTCTTCAGAGTCCATCTGGCTTGATCGAACAGTTTGAGGGATTCTTCGACCTTAAAGACATTAATTTAAACGAATACGAACCTCGAACAAAATCAATTCAGGCGCTCATCGGCATCGAAGAGGGCAATCAGCGGCAAGTGCTCAAACAGCCCGATGTGCTGATGTTGCTTTATCTCATGCGCCAATCGCAAGAGCCTCCCTACAGCCTAGAAACGGTCGAGAAGAACTGGAACTACTATGCTCCTCGCACCGATATCACCTATGGTTCTTCCCTCGGTCCAGCCATTCATTCGATTCTCGCGTCTGATTTAGGCAAATCTATTGAGGCGTACGATCGCTTTATGCAAGCGGCCTTAGTCGATCTCGAAGATACCCGTGGCAACGCCGCAGACGGCATTCATGGAGCATCAGCAGGCGGCATTTGGCAGGTTGTGGTCTTCGGATTCGGGGGCATTCAACTGGGAGATCAAAGCCCGATCGCTCATTGTCATCTTCCCCCCGGTTGGACTCGCCTCAAGTTTCGTCTATACTGGCGCGGCAAATGGCACGACTTCGACCTCCGACCCGATCCTAAACTAGACTCTATCCCATCCCCATCAGACGCTATGACGACACCCAAACTCCCCCATCCCACGCCCAGCCTGCCCGTTCGCGGCGTCATTTTTGATCTCGATGGCGTCCTCACCGACACCGCCGAATACCACTATCGTTCTTGGCAACGCCTCGCCGATGAAGAAGGCATTCCGTTCAATCGAGACGCGAATGAAGCGCTGCGCGGCGTGTCCCGACGAGAATCGCTGATGCTGATTGTGGGCGATCGCTCCTATTCTGAAGCGCAATTGCAGGAGATGATGGATCGCAAGAATCGTTACTACGTCGAATCGATCGAACACGTTTCTACGGATGACTTATTACCGGGAGCGCTAACGCTGCTCGAAGAACTGCGGCAAGCGGGCATCAAAACGGCGATCGGCTCTGCTAGTAAGAATGCTCGACCTGTGGTGGAAAAATTGGGCATCGCTGATCGCGTCGATGCGATCGCAGATGGCTACAGCGTTGAGCGGCCTAAACCCGCTCCCGATCTCTTCTTGTTCGCCGCAAACGCCATTGAAGTTGAGCCAGCCCAATGCCTTGTGGTTGAGGATGCGGCAGCAGGAGTTGAAGCGGCCTTAGCCGCAGGCATGTGGGCACTGGGTTTAGGTCCAGTCGAACGAGTCGGGGCGGCACAACTCGTCTTGCCTAGCCTCACCGAAGTTCATTGGAGCGATTTGCAAGAAAAGTTGCAGCAAGCCTCTACAAAAGAATTCGCCAATTCATAGTTGGGCTGTTGGGCGATGAGTGTAGCGGTACTTGAAACCTTGCCTAAGTTTCAGCATTAAGTTGACTTGGGGTTATCGATCTAGATGCTCGAAAGCTTTGGCTTTCATCAAGCAGAGGGGCTGACTTACACTTGTAGCTATGCCCAAGTTAGACATTATCCACAATCCGGTAAAAAATGCACTAATCAAGGAAGGCTGGACGATTACAGATGACCCCTACGTAATTCAATACCGCAGAACAACGCTATACGCAGATCTTGGTGCTGAGCGCCCCATTACGGCTGAACGAGATGGGCGAAAACTTGTGATTGAAGCGAAGAGCTTTGTTGGGGCATCAAAGATACAAGATTTGAAAGAGGCTCTTGGTCAATATGATATCTACCGATACCTTTTAGAGGAAACAGCACCAGAGCGTAAACTTTACGTTGCTGTTAGCGCAGTCGTCTATAAAAGCTTTTTCAATCAGGATGTGATTCAACTTATCCTCAACAAACATCAACTTCCACTCATTGTTGTAGATACAGAAACAGAGGAGATCACGCAATGGATAAACTAATTGAATATCCCAAGCTAATCAAGCGGATTTTGGCAGAGTATATCGAGTTGTGCGATCGCCATAACAGCCAAGACATGGAAACATTCTTGATTGTAGACGAGCCAAAAGGTCACTATATCTGGATGAACCTTGGTTGGCAGAACGGCGATCGTATTACGGGTATGACTGTCTACGTTCGTCTTCGGGACAGCAAATTCTGGATTGAGGAAGACTGGACTGAAGAAGGCATCGCAAGTGATCTAGTTCAGGCAGGCGTTGCCAAAGAAGATATTGTGTTGGCATTTCACGAGCCTAAGATGCGCCAGTACACGGATTTTGCAGTTGCATCGTAATGACTCAGACATTCTCTAGAGATTGTTTAGCCGGATCAGGCGAATGCTCAGCCTCTAGATGAGCGATCCATCGGCTGGCAATCGGCATTCGCCACCCGGTTCCAAAGGCGCGATCGCACACTTTCAATCCAGGAGGAGACTGTTTGCGCTTGAATTCGGCAATCTTGACGAGTTTCGCGACTCGTTCGACGGTCGCGGCATCGTGTCCGGCTTGGACAATCTGCGCGATCGTAGAGTGCTGATGAATCAATCGATCCAAAATATCGTCTAGCACTTCATAGGCTGGCAAGGAATCTTGATCTTTTTGTCCGGGTCGCAGTTCGGCGCTGGGCGGTTTGCTCAGAACGTTGGGTGGAATCGGAGGATTATCTTGACGGTTGAGCCATTCACAGATGGCGTAGACTTTCGTTTTGGGAACATCTGCGATCGCGGCAAGTCCGCCGTTCATGTCACCGTACAGTGTGCAGTAGCCCACCGCCACTTCTGATTTGTTTCCCGTGGAAACGAGGAGATGACCAAATTTATTCGAGACTGCCATCAGAAGCGTGCCGCGAATTCGGGACTGAAGATTTTCTTCAGCGAGTCCAAAGGACGTTCCGGCAAATAGCTCGTCTAATGTATCGTCATAGCATTCCATCAGCGTTCCGATAGCAAGCGTCTTGGTTTGAATGCCGAGATTTTGTGCCAATGCGATCGCATCATCAATTGAATGATCGGAACTGTAGGGCGACGGCATGAGAATGCCCAACACATTTTCTGCTCCGACCGCTGAAGCGGCGATCGCGGCAATCAGCGAGGAGTCAATTCCGCCACTCAAGCCCAACACGATTTTAGAGAAGCCGCATTTGCGAGCATAATCGCGCACGCCAAGCACCAAGGCTGAGTAGATTTCTGCGGCTTCATCCTCAACATCTGGCACGATTGAACCTGGTAAGAAGTCTTGGGTTTCAGGATTATACTCAACGACGAGCCAATCTTCTGCAAAGCCATGGGCGCGAGCCATGAGAGTTCCGGTGCGATCGCAGACAATGCTTCGTCCATCAAAAATCAGATCATCATTGCCACCGACTTGATTCGCGTAAATCATCGGTTGGTTAAACCGTTTTGCGCCATGTTGTAATAGGCGTTCTCTTAAGCGTTGTTTCCCAAGGGTAAACGGTGAAGCAGAAAGATTCACTGTGAAGTTAACGCCAGCGTTGGCAAGATCAACAAGCGGGTTGAGATCATACGTGCGCTTTCCCCAGAATTCTTCGTCGTTCCAAAGGTCTTCGCAAATGGTGACGCCAATGTGAACGGATGCAGAGTCTAGATCAAGAATAAAATGATTTGCTTGATTGCCGGGTTCAAAATAACGCTCCTCATCAAACACATCGTAGGTTGGCAGTAAGCGTTTGTGAAAGTGGCGAATCTGACCGTTCTCAAGTAAAGCTACGCTATTGAATAGTGGTTTTTCACCCGCTTGTAGCGATCGCGCGTTTACCTCGACTGTTCCGACCAATACGGCCAATCCGTCAGGAAGCGATCGCGCTAATTCCAACAATTTGGTCGCCATTGCGCTCACAAAACTCGGATCGAGCAATAGGTCACGAGGCGGATAACCACAGAGCGACAATTCGGGTGTGAGCAAAAGCCGGACTCCCTCTTGAGCGGCTCGACTGGCGGCAGCGAGAATTTTTTGAGCATTGCCGTCGAGATCTCCGATCGTGGGATTGAGTTGTGCGATCGCAATCTTCATCATGATCCTTAGTTTAATTCCTGCAAAATAGCGGTTACTTTAAGCTTCAAACGAGGTAAATCTGCCTCTACAATTGCCCAAACAACTTCTACGTTAATTCGGAAATACTCATGAACTAAAACGTTGCGTAAACCAACAATTTCTACCCAAGGTAGATCAGGATATTGGCTCTTAAACTCAACTGATGTTGCTCTAGCCGCTTCTCCAATCACCTGAAGATGATATGCAATCCAAGTTTGAATCAGTTCATCCTTTTCAAAGGCTTGTTTTCCCTGTGCGGCGTATCGCTCAATTCGACTAATGGCTTCCGAGATATCTAACAGGCGTTCAATGTCATTTCTCATAGAGAAACGGCCTCTTTCAGCACTTGTTCTCGGATGCGATCTTTCAATCCTCCATCTGTTGCAACATCTACCTTACGTCCTAGCAAATCTTCCAAATCTAGAATCAGCCCGACGGGAAACCAGGAACTACGATTTTCACCCATCTCGACTAGAAAATCGACATCGCTATCGGCTCGTGCTTCCCCTCGTGCCACAGATCCGAAAACCCGCACGTTGTAGGCTCCGTGTTGGGCTGCGATCGCTAAGATTTCCTCTCGTTTGTCTGCTAATAATTCGTCGATTCCCATCTTGATTGCTCCATCCTTTCGATCAATATCAGCTATTGAAAGCTTCAATCGTTGAATCTTGCTAAACGATCGCAATTTTCATCATGATCCTTGATGTAACTCCTGCAAAATAGCGGTGATTCGTGCTTTAAGTTCTGGTACATCTTGCTCAATGACGCGCCAAACTTCATCTAAATCAACGCGGACATAATCATGAATCAAAACATCTCGAAGCCCTGCAATTCGTTTCCACGGCACGTCAGGATAAGACTGACGCAGAATAGGCGACATTTGCTTTGTTGCTTCTCCAATGATTTCAAAATTTCGGATGACTGCATCTTGAATCATTTCAGTCTGCATGAAGGCATCACGTCCGCTTGACGTGTAAGACTCAATGCGAGTCATACAGTTTAGAATGTCATCTAAATAAAGACGATCTTCTCTCATAGAGCAATTGCCTCTTCTAGGACGCGATCGCGAATTAATCGGTGCAAGTTTTGAGTTTTTGCCACATCCACTTTGCGTCCTAGTAGATCCTGAAGATCCTGAATTAAAGCAATGCGGTCTAATAGGCTTCTGCTTTCTTCAATCTCAACTAGAAAATCGACATCGCTATCGGCTCGTGCTTCGCCTCGTGCCACAGACCCAAAGACCCGCACGTTGTAGGCTCCGTGTTGGGCGGCGATCGCTAAGATTTCCTCTCGTTTGTCAGCCAATAATTCGTCGATTCCCATGTTGATTTCTCCGAAGAGAGACACGATATATTGTGTCTCTACTATATAAATACCAACGGTTTGTCTTGGAATGGGGCAAATGCTTCTGCGTCAAATCGATACAAACTCGCTGGACGACCTGCACCCCGCGATACTTTTACTTTCGTATCGGCTAAAAATCCTAATTTTAGAAGGCGCGATCGAAAGTTAGAATAATCGGAAAAATGTTCGCCTAGAACCGTGGCGTAAAGTTGATACAGATCGCTTAGCGTAAAGACTTCGGGCAACACATCAAACGCAACTGGACTATACTCCAGTTTGTTTTTCAAGCGACCATGCCCATATTCCAAAATCTTGTTGTGATCAAACGCTAACTGGGGCAACTGATCTAACGGATACCAAGCAATTCCGCTTACACCATCGGCAATCAGTTCAGCTTCGGCAAATCGCACCAACGCAAAATAGCTGACCGAGAGATAGCGCACCCCATAGCTATCTTCTGCCTCTCGCGGATCGCGATCGGGGCCACCAAACGTGTAGAGTTGCTCTAAATAAAGATTGCGGACTCGAATTTTCTCCGACAAAATTCGATACGCGGCATCCTCTAACGATTCGCCTTGACGTACCAAGGTTCCGGGCAAGCTCCACTGACCCAAAAATGGTTCCTCGTGGCGCATCACCAGCAGCACGAGGAGCCGATTTTGAGCCGTATCGACCGAAAAGATCGCGTTATCGACGCCGACTCTAAAATCCGCAAGACTCTCTCCCGTGAGTGAACTGGTTAATGAACTGGCTGTTTTTTTAAACGTGCGTCGCATCCGTAAAGTTGCTCCCGATCGATATACTCTTGAACTCGGTGGGTGACTCCCGTTAAATCCTCGTGCTGACGGTATGCTGTTGAGGAAACATCTGGAACGACGATCGGCGCGATCGCAACCGTTGCCCCCATCTGCTGCAATCGTGCAACCTCGCCTGAATTGAGGGAATAGCCCGATCGCGGCACAATCAACACCTTGACTTTCCGCAACAGTTCTTCGGCTCGAAACCAGGTTGAAAGCTGCCGCGCCACATCAACCCCCACCACCAGCGTAAAGTCTGCTCCCTGCCAACGCTGCTGCGCCCGTTCAACCGTCACTAAAGTACGGGGATGGCTTAATTCTGGATAGACCCAGACATTTTGCCGAGGACAGTGCAAATCTTGAATCAACAGTCGCAGCATTTGAGTCCGATGCTGGAGCGGCGTCAGATGAGTCTTGAACGGGTTATCGGCTGCCCACACTGCAACTTCGTTAAACTGCTCCGAGAGCGATCGCAGAATCGTCAAATGTCCAATCGTAGGTGGGTCAGCACTGGTTCCAAACAGGGCAATGTTGAGCATGGGTTTGAACGAAGCGTGAAGGATTGTGAATCAGTACTTTGACAGTAGCGCATTTGGCAGACGAACTCTTTCGGGGGCGAATGTCTACTGCGGTTCTTACGGAGTTGCGCTTTGCGCTGATCGCTGGTGAGTATGTTGGATTAGGTCAGCAAGGCTAGAGGAAAGCTCAACCGGAATCGAGGTAGGCTCATCCAGTTGACGAACCCAAGACGGCAGACTGCGGACAGATTCAGCGGTGCGCTCTGCGATCGCGCTTAGGCGTTCTGATTCTTGCACTCGTTGTCCTTGCTTAAACACAAGCTGTAGAAGTGGAGTGGCTGATGGGGAATCTGAAATCAGCCCCAAGCAATCTTGCGTCACAACCCCCTGTTCCATTTGACGAAACACCTGCTTACGTCCGGGATACGTAATTTTTCCAGGAGACTCTTTCATCACCGGAATCCCATCGATTTCCACTAATTTATAGACCCCATTTACCGGAGAGCCTGTCACTAACTGAGTTCCTAACCCGTATCCATCAATAGGCGCACCCGCCACTTTTAGCTCAGCGATCTTATACTCATCTAAGTCACCGCTCGCAAAAATCGGGACTCCTGGCAACAGGTCTCGGACTTGCTGAGACAGAGAAAGCAATTCACCCGAATCAATCCGAACCCCAGCCAGAGATTGAGTTCCATCTCTTAGGTAAGCCGATAGCTCACGAGCCGCTGCGATCGTATCGTAAGTATCAATCAACAGCGGTGCACCCGGAAAGTGGCGATGAAACGCAGTAAACGCCTGTGCTTCTGTTCCTTTCGCGCTTAATGCCATAACGAGCGCGTGGGCCATGGTTCCGGTCGGCTGTCGTCCTAACTTCTGTGCCGCCAAAACATTAGAGGTCGCATCTAGCCCTGCCCCTAATGCGGCTCGTGCCGCCCAAACGGAGGCTTGAGGACTAAAGGCGCGGCGAGTTCCAAACTCTAGCAGAGTGGACTCGGCTCCAGCCGCATCTCGCATCCGAGCCGCACGGGTAGCAACTAGCGTTTGATAATTCACCGTGTTCAGCAGGTAGGTTTCCACGAGTTGAGCTTGCCACAAGGGAGCCTCAATTCTTAGCAGTGGCTCATTCGGAAAGACTGCTGTTCCTTCTGGCATTGCCCACACATCGCCTGTAAAGCGTCCATTTTGCAACAGCGTCCAAAATTTGGCGGGGGCGTGGTCAAACAGTCCGCTAGTTTGAAGAAACTCGATTTGCGCGGCGCTAAAATGCAGCTTCTCCAAATAATCTAGCGCTTGAGCGAGTCCCATGGCGATCAGATAGCCAAAGCCCTTAGGCAAGCGCCGTACTGTCAGTTCAAAACTTGCTCTGCGCTGATCTAAGCCCTCACCAACATAGCAAGCCCCCATCGTGAGTTGGTATAAATCGGTCAGCAGGCTGTAATCTTCTGGTTTTATGGTTAATTCTAGGTCTTCCACCCGTTTCTCCTAAATATCAAGGGTTTATAAACGGAGTCTTGAGGGGCTGTGGAGACTCGCCTTCACCTTCTTCTAAGTTATAGTCATTTTAACCAAAAGTCAAGATGTGAAATACTATGATTTTCTCGATCAAGAGTTCAAAGGAGGCACAGAAAGGACCAAAGCTGTCTAAAAGAGCCGTTGGCGCAAACTATATTTATAGTATTTCTTAATAAAATATTCTTGAAAAAACAGGCATTGCTTTCGCAAGGCTCCAAATAATGGCAGCAAGCCGCTATTTATTCCCATTTGAAGAACTTTGCCAATTCATCAGCGCCATCTTGAGCAACTGCGCCAGTAGTAAGGGGCAATATCGACACTCACTTTCTACATTGTTTTCTAAAGCAAAGCAAATAGAAACTTCAAACATTGAAGAAATATGAAAAGTCAGGAGATTAACCTAAACAATTGATGCGATCGCTCGCAGATCAACAGACGATTCTGCATAATTAAAGTATTCGGATAGCCACGCTACATCAAATCTGAAAATTGCTTCAGCTTAAACTCAATTCAGAGGTGACCCCTATGAGCGTTCCTAAAGTCATTGATGATGTAATTGTTTACTTTTCAGGTGCAATCAGTCGGATCTTCGCCCTCAATGACAATCATTATCCAAACACGGGTGTACAGCCCTATAGCGGCGATCCTTACGACAAAAAGCATTCTTCGGATTAGTCAAAAACGAGTCAGAAATAATTCTTTTGGCCTACTGAATCAATCTCCTAACTTGTGCTAAAAATTGGCAGAAGACATGAATTCTTCCGCCAATTTTTGTTGTCAGAGTGCTGATATGAATCCTACGACTTATCTTACAGAGAAAGAACTCAACCATGCTTACCATTTGTTAGAACACTATCCAGAAGCACAAGCCGGAATTGACGTTCTAAAGAGACATCGCGGAAACCCAAAAACGAGCGTTGAAGAATTAGCAGGAGGAAATCCGTCGTTTCAAGTGCAAAGTCTTGTAGTCGTCGCTCCCAAGTCCATATGGGAGATTTTGTTAGAGCAACTATATTTAGATGTGTGTGGTAGCAACTCTTCCGATCTTCGCCAAGCGAATCGCAATAGTTTACGCAAAATTCTGAACGAATCGCAGTTGCATCCTGAAAGCGCTGCCTTACTGAGCGGAGCAGTCGTTTACCTTGTACACCTTTCTGGAGTAGCGATTAGTCCTGCCGTCGCTACAGTTCTCGTACTCTACGTTCTTCACCTTGGCATTAATGTTTTCTGCGAGTACACGGCTCAGTTTCGCACATCCTAAACCCCATTCAATCCCAGGGTAAACGCATCTAAAACGAGGCGAGAAAGGGTGTAGGATGAGGAGTTTTCCTCCGCTTGCCCATGCCTCCTATTGTCAATCGAGAAACGCTGCAATCGTGCCTGGAGCAGTACTTCGGACAGATACGCGACCCACGCGTGGAGCGCACTCGTGCTCACCAACTGCTCGATATTATCGCCATCGCTTTGTTTGCAGTGCTGTCTGGAGCAGATAGTTGGGTGGCAATCGAGACCTACGGCAACGCCAAACGCAGTTGGCTCGAATCCTTCCTTGCCTTACCCCACGGCATTCCTTCGCACGATACCTTCGCCCGTGTCTTTGCCCGACTCGACCCTGAAACCTTCGAGGCAAGTTTCCAGCACTGGGTCAGAGCTTTGGTATCCACACTAGAGGCAGAACTGATTGCGATTGATGGCAAAACCGTGAAAGGTTCCTACGACCGGGAAGGGGGTATCAAAGCGCTGCAACTGGTGAGTGCCTGGGCAAGTGAGCATCGAGTCGTGATGGGACAGTGCAATGTGGCCTCGAAGTCCAACGAAATTACGGCGATTCCTGTGTTGCTTGAACAGTTAGCTCTGACGGGTTGCATCGTCAGCATTGATGCGATGGGCACTCAAAGCGCAATTGCTGAGCAGATTACGCAGCAGCAAGCGGATTATATTCTAGCGCTCAAAGGCAATCATCCAACCTTGTTAGAGCAGGCACAAATTGGGTTCAAAGACGCTCAAGCGCTTCAGGGGGAGGACATAGAACACACTCAGCATCAGGAAACTGAGGCGGGACATCATCGCATTGAATCGAGGACAATCTGGCAGATTCCGGCAACGCAAGTGTTTTCCGCAGATCAGTTGGAGCACTGGCCTGGCTTGCAAAGTTTGGTCGTAGTGCATGCTTATCGGCGCTTGTGGAATAAGGACACCACCGAGACCCGCTACTTCCTCAGTTCGCTCAACACGGATGCCCAAACCTTTGCTCGCTATATTCGCGCCCATTGGGCAATTGAAAATCAACTGCATTGGTGCCTAGACGTGGTATTCAAGGAAGATGCTTCCCGCATTCGCAAAGACCATGCTCCCCGTAACATGAGCTTGCTGCGCCGATTGGCACTCAACCTCTTGCGCCAGGAGCCATCAAAAGGCAGTTTGGCGATGAAACGCTATCGAGCAGGGCTCGACGACCAATTTATGCTGCAGATTCTCAGTGCCAATGTTCCTCAGTCTGATGCACATTCTCAACCAAAGTTTTGATGCGTTTACCCTGCATTCAATCCACCTTAAAAATCATAGGACTTAGAAATTACAAGACTTAGAAATTACAGAACAAAGCAAGCATGGTATAAGGACTAGAGATTCTGCTGTTTCTCCGCTTGCACAAGGTCTAGGATGACTGAACTTGATTTTGTACTGTTAACCGTTTACTTCTTGTGCGTTAGCTATGTGCTTTATCAGATCGTTAACTCATTTAACGATGAATTCACTATTCGCCTCGAACAAGACGACCTAAACCGATACCTTGAAGCCCATCATTTAAAGGACATCGTTGGCGTTAACTTCAGGTTTGACAATCGCTACGAGTTTGACAAACTAAAGCAACTCGCCATCCGAATTCAGAATAAGTCAGAGAACTATCTAATTTATGTTGATTGGGATCACTGCGTCCTTACAGATTTAGACGGCCGATCGCGTCGCGTTGCTCGCTTTTCACCCGGCGGCACGTTAGATGCATTTCAAAATCAAGTCTTCAGCATCATTGCTCCGAAGCAAACGTTGCAAGAACTCATCTCTGGCGAAGACCAACTAGCGCGTAAGGGCGAAAGTGGATTTCTAGAAGTCGCGAAGACAGTCATTGACCTTAGCAAACCCGACCCTAAAAAATCGAGTGAAGCCAAACGAAAGCGCTATCGCGACTTCATGGCAAGTCAAATTAAACTGGAATTTGAATTACATCTTGCCCTCCGAGTAGTAGGAGCAAACACCGCTCCGACGGGCGATCGCGCCCGCATCGTCTGCAAACTCACGATGATTAAACTCGATTGGACGGCGGGACTTCCCTGGAATCCCAAACGAAAACCGTTCTAATCAACATCTCTAAATCTTTGCTGACTCCGACTACACTGAGCTATGGAGAAGAGGGAGCGAGGTGATTGCGAGCAAGCCACTTGCTTGAGGAAAGTCCGGGCTTCCGAAAGACCGAACTTGCTGGATAACGTCCAGTGCGAGCGATCGTGAGGAAAGTGCCACAGAAACATACCGCCAATAGAAAGGAAGGAAAAGGTTTTCCTATTTCATCCTTCTCTATCGGTAAGGGTGCAAAGGTGCGGTAAGAGCGCACCAGCAGTATCGAGAGGTACTGGCTCGGTAAACCCCGGTTGGATGCAAGGCAGATGGGGCAACGGTTGGTCTTTTTCCTGTCCCGCGTTGCTGGTGAAATATCCAGCAAAGAGCCGCTTGAGGCATTTGGTAACAGGTGTCCCAGATAGATAATCGCCCTCTAGGAGCATTGCTCTCAAGAGAACAGAACCCGGCTTATGTCCCCCTCTTCTCCACCCCCTTCACTCAATGATTAAGAAACTCACGCTAGCAAATCGGTTTGTCAACATTCTTTAAACTGAACCCCGCAATATATAGATTCGGCAAAGTCCTCTTCATGAACGAAAGTGATATTTTCAACCTGAATTACTATAAAGGTTCACAAAAGAAAGGTTCAAACAAAGCGCCCCAAGCGTTCCATTAATCTTAAATTCTTGAATTAATGGTTCTTAAACCGACTCCGGTTGAGGCGACTGCTCCGAAACAACTTGTGTTCCTACAGCAGTGTAGGATAGGTCTGTGAACAGCCAACTTCCCGTGCTTGATAGTTCAAAATATCTAGAGGTTCCTTCGCCAACTGGTCCGCTATTAGCGATCAGTGAGCAAAAAAAGAGCGGACTCATTCTCTGCAAAGATTACCATGCTGAATTTGCAGGTCCTGGAGCCGCTATTAACTGCTTGGTTGAGCCTGCTTATCGGGCTGTCATTGCGATCGGGTCACCAACCCTAGCTCCGATGTTTACGGTAGAAGATCGCCGCAGAGCCTATGGCCGGCGCATTCAGTGGGGACGCTGGTTGCAAAGAATTGTAGAAAATCCGGAGCCTACAATCAGAGCCGAGAAGCTTCTAGCGGGCTTTGAAGAATTTTTTGGGCGGCAGGTTGTCGTGAGTCTGCCAGGTGAAGTCTTGGCATTATTAGCAGGTGTCTTTCCAGGAACTATTGAAACAGTGCGATCGCAGCACTGGCGCACAAACCGCTTCGATGCCGCAGTCTACCTATCCTGTTCAGATCAACTCAAAGTAACGACCATTTCTCTGGAAACTGGGCAGCGGGAAGTCACTTCTGTTCCGCTCCTTACTACAGCAACGGTCAGCGAAATTGAGCAAACTTACGCCGTACTTCGGTCTGCCTAGTTGTCCTTAGTTGTAGTGAATCAATTGTGGTGAATCGTTAGGTCAACTGAATCGTTAGGTCAGGCACTAGACTATACGCAGTAGAATCCCTTTAGGATGAGAAGAGTCCTCCCCTAATCTGATCTGAACGATCCCATGACCCTTGCATATCCTCGTCGTCAGCAGGAACTTGAGGCGCTAGTGCAGAGACTAGGCTTATCTCAACATTCGTCGCTCAGATGGGACTTGTTAGATTTGTCGCTGACTCATGCGACCTTCTCAGCCGACAAAAACTATGAACAGTTGGAGTTTGTCGGCGATGCGGTTGTTAAGCTTGCCGCCGCAGAGTTTTTGCTAGAAGTTTATCCTGAGCTAAAGGTAGGAGAATTTACAGCGTTGAGATCGGTGCTAGTGAGCGATTATATTCTCTCTCAAATTGCAGACCAGTATGGCTTTGATCGATATCTTCTGGTCGCATCAAGCGCTAAGTTCGACCAAGCAGGGCGAGAATCACGCTTAGCGGATTCGTTGGAAGCCGTGTTAGCCGCACTTTATCTCAGCACTCACAATTTATCGCTGATCCGCTCGTGGCTGGATGAACACTTTAAGCGGTTAGCGAAAGAGATTTTAGCAGACCCCGCTCGGCAAAATTACAAAGCTGCTTTACAAAACTGGACACAAGCTCACCAAAAAATATTGCCTGAGTATCGCACCATCGAAACTGGGCACACTCACAATGATCCCCACCGCTTCGTGTCGGAAGTGCTGGTTGGGGGGCGGTCTATGGGTCAGGGCAGTGGGCGGTCGCGCAAAGCTGCCGAACAAGCCGCCGCACAAGTTGCATTTTTAGCGCTGAGTGGTCAGTTGTAGAGTAACAAGGGAAGCTCGATGAAGAAGCCTACTAGAATCGCGGTTTTCGGAGTTGGGCGATGGGGCACTCATCTGCTGCGGAATTTTTTGGAACATGCAGAGGCAGAGGTTGTGGCGGTTGTTGATCCCTGGGCTGAGCAGCTTGCGATCGCAGTCCAACGGTTCGAGCTTGACGACCGAGTGTTTGTCACCACGCAATGGCAGGATGCTCTAGAGTTAAGCGGCCTAGAAGCAGTCGCGATCGCCACGCCTGCCGAAACCCACTATGCTTTGATTACAGCCGCCCTTAAGCAAGGACTGCACGTTCTAGCAGAGAAACCGCTTACCTTAAGCACCGCAGAATCGGTTCAACTTTGCCGTCTCGCGGCTGAGCAGCACCGTCAACTTGTCGTGGATCATACTTACCTATTTCACCCCGCTGTTTTACAGGGGAGGATGTTAGTCAAGTCGTTAGGAGACTTGCGCTATGCCTATGCTGCTCGAACTCATCTCAGTCCGGTTCGTCAAGATGTTGATGCGCTTTGGGATTTAGCGATTCATGATATTGCAATTTTAAATTATTGGTTAGCCCAAACGCCTTGTGAAGTGCAGGCAAGAGGTCAGGTTTGGCTCCAGCCTAACGCGCTGCCATGTAAATCATCTCATTTGTTTCCTAATGGTCTTGCTGATACAGTTTGGGCGACGTTAATTTACCCGAGTGGATTTCAGGCAACGCTTCATCTCAGTTGGCTTAATTCAGATAAGCAGCGCCGGATGTGCTTGGTTGGTGAGCAGGGAAGCCTAATTTTTGATGAACTAGCAGCAGAACCGTTGATGATTCAGTGGGGACAGTTTGAGCGTCAAGGAAATCGGTTTAGTCCCGTTAATCAACGCCAAGAAGCCATCAAACTGTCTTCTGGAGAGCCTCTAAATCAGGTTTGTGAGCATTTTCTAGCCTGCGTGCATCGCAATCAACCGTCTGATATCTCTCCCGGTTGGCTAGGGGCGGAACTCGTGCAAATCCTGGTTGCCCTATCTGAGTCGATGCAGCAGGGAGGACGAGTGATGGGCTTAGCCAAGCTCTAAATTGCGTTGCCTTTCAGCTATTCGGTACACTGACCGGATGTTTCACCTCAGAGTGAGCCTCCTCGATCGCGGGTAAGTCCGGCTTGCTTAGCTCAATTAAGGGCAACCAAATCCGAAAGATGCTGCCATTATTGGGGAAAGAATTGAAGGACAAGGTTCCTCCGTGTAGCTCTGCCAATCGCTTTGTGAGGGCAAGCCCGAGTCCGGTTCCTTCGTGCTTGCGAGTCAGGGAAGAATCGATCTGCTGGAAGGGACGAAACAGCAGATGCCACCGCTCTTCAGGAATACCGATGCCTGAATCTGAGATTTCTAGACACAGGTAGGGCGTCTCAGGATTGATGGGGCTGCGATCGGGGCGCGGATCGAGTTGTAGCTGGCGTCCATAGCCCAACCACGCGCCGAGTTTGACTTGGCCCCCTTCAGGGGTAAATTTCACGGCGTTAGAGAGCAAATTGATCACCATTTGCCGCACTCGCCGCTCATCCATCAAGACACGCTCAATCTGGTCATCAAGGTTGAGCGTCAACTTCAAACGCTTCATCTCTGCGCCTGGCTGAACCATTTTCAGACATTGATGGCAGAGGTCTTGAATCGAAACCGATTGTAGATTCAGTTCTACTTTTCCGGCTTCGACTTTAGCAATATCTAATAAATCATTGATGATTTTGAGCAAGTGGAGGGCGGCATCGTCCGCTTGCTGAAGAAACTCCAATTCTTCGTTGCGATCGTCGCAGCACCCGTCTCTGACCAAGCGAACGCAGCCAATAATCGCGTTGAGCGGCGTCCGCAATTCATGAGATGTGGTGGCTAAAAACTCGCTCTTCATCTGATTGGCTTCCTGCGCCTCTTGCCAAGCCGCTTCGAGTTCTTTAGCGCGATCCTCCAGCCGCTCAACCATGTTGTCGAGAGCTTCTGCCAAGAGATTCAGTTCTCGAACTTTAAAGTCTTTGGGGGCGCGATCGCCAGCATACCGATGCCGAATTTGCATCGCATAATCGCTCAACTGCTCGATTGGACGTGCTAGGTCTCGCGTAAGATACAGTGTCGAGAGCAAAATTGCCGTCAGCAATCCCAGAGTCAGAATAATTAGGACTTGCTTAATCTCTTCTAGGCTATAGAGCGCCGTATCCATAGAGATAGTTGCCAAGACGGCCCAATTCCGGGTTTCAGTGGCACTTATGGCAATGGGGACAGCGCTGTAGCCCGCGAGCCATTCAGCCCCTCGTTCTTCAAATGCAAAGAGAGAGAGGGCATCTTGCTTTCCGGCGATCGCATTTTCGACTAAGCTCTTCAACCGATCTGCATCGGCTTCCTGGTTGACGTTTCGCCCGACCTGCTCTGCGATCGGATGCGCTAAGATTTCGCCGTCCTGGTCAATCACCACCGTATAGCCAGTAATGCTGTTTGATTCGGGTTCGGGCTGCGGATAGAGGGCCGTCTTGGCACTCAGGGCATAGCGGATATTGGAGCCGATCTGCACAGGGGCACTCAAAACCAAATTAAGCTGGTTTTTTAAAGGCGCTTGAGTTTCTGGAGGTCGAACCAGAGAGATTCGCACGGCGTTTGGCTTAGCAAATTCTCGTCCACCTATCGACGACCAATCGCTGCCTGATACGGGAATGATTGCAGTTTTGCCGCAGGTACTCGCTTTGATTTTTTGAGTCTGTAAATCAGTCAACTGAACGCAGCTCAATGCCACGGGTGAGGCTTGCTGAAACTGGTCTAGAAATTCGTAAGCTTGGGATGGAGACCCCGACCGGAGAGCAGCCGATCCGGTTGCAGTGGCCAAATTCGATCGCAAGGCGTTGATGGTTCCCCGTAAACTATCGGCTTTTCGCACCGCACTCGCAGTCAAATTCTGTCGCGCGGTTTCTAAAAATCCCGATCGCGCCTTTTTGTATGCCACAACTTCTCCGGTCAACAACACCGGGATGCTGAGGAGTAACAAACGTCTCAGCAAAACTCGACGGAATGAGGACTGACGGGGCTTCGTCATAACCACTCTACTCAATACTCAAAACACTCAAGGCTTGGAACCACGGAACAGTAGATGCGAACCAAGATACAGACTACAAGCAGGCGGCTGAATAAGGGGTGAATCTTCGCCATCAGATTTTATTTCGTCAGGAGCTTATTTCACACTAGTCAGCCCTCTAAATGGTTCTAGAGTAACGGATATGCGTTGACAATTGCGAACAACAAAAATAACAAGTCAATCTAGTCACAACTTTTAGCCTTCACGATTCTTAGACTTTAGTTCTGCCAAGCACGAGGATAGCAGTAAGGCTAAGACATTAGATAAAACTGCGGTTTGTCGAGAAAGCTCACTCTTACCGCATCATTTGGAGAACCGTCGTACTGCGTATCGATATTGGGTATTGATCGCTTCAATAGAAACTCTGACTCAACTCACTCGAAACTTCAGCTTTAGCCGTCACACTCCTTCTAACCATATAAGAAATTCTCTCGCCATTAACGGTAAGGGCTAACATTCCCTCAGAATCTTTAAGAGATTCAGTTAAGACATTCGCTTAGTCAGCCGTATCTGTAGACGCAACAGCACTGAGAAATTTAGATTAAGCTGTATGAAGTGTTGATGTCTAGGTATGGTGGAACAGCTTAAGCCTCGCTATTCGGTTGCCTGGATTAACAAGATTTCTGAAATCCCTCAAGCAGCCTGGGATGCCCTCGCGCTCCCTTTAAAGACGCCTTTTTTTGAGTGGGATTGGCTCCATACAATGGAAACGTCGGGCAGTACAACGGCGAAATCAGGCTGGTTGCCAAATCATCTGACAATATGGCGTGACTATCATCTAATTGCGATCGCTCCGCTCTACGTCAAGGGGCACAGCTACGGAGAATTTGTCTTTGATCACCAGTGGGCAGATCTAGCGAGTCGTTTAGGGATTGAATACTATCCAAAGCTGCTTGGCATGTCGCCATTTACGCCAGCTGAGGGCTATCGATTTTTGATTGCGCCGGGCGAGGATGAGGACGAACTAACTGAATTGATGGTGGACGCGATCGAGCATTTTTGCACCCGAAACCGGATTTCGGGCTGTAATTTTCTCTACGTCGATCCAGCATGGCGGCAAACGATGGAGCGTCATGGGTTTAGCAGTTGGCTGCACCATAGTTTTGTCTGGTCTAATCAGAACTATGAGACGTTTGATGATTATTTAGGTGCATTTAACTCAAATCAACGTCGCAACATTAAGCGTGAACGAAAAGCGGTGACAAATGCTGGACTCCAGTTCAAGATTTTGACAGGTGAACAGATTCCCAAGTCGCTGTTTCCTACCATGTACAACTTCTACGCCGATACCTGCGACAAGTTTGGCTGGTGGGGAAGCAAGTATTTGACGAAGAGATTTTTTGAGCAGCTTTACCCGAATTACTGTCATCGAGTCGTCTTTTTTGCGGCTTATGCTCACGGGGATGATCGCCATCCAATTGGCATGTCGTTTTGTTTAAGGAAGGACGATCGCTTATACGGTCGCTACTGGGGCTGCACTCAAGAACTGGATAACTTACACTTCGATGCCTGTTATTACACGCCGATTGAGTGGGCAATCGACAACGGGATTCAACTTTTTGATCCAGGAGCAGGCGGACGCCACAAAAAGCGGCGCGGATTTCCAGCAATGCCAAACTATTCGCTGCATCGGTTCTATAACAGTCGCCTGTCCCAAATTTTGCGAAGCCACATCGAGCAAATTAACGATTTAGAACAGCAGGAAATAGACGCCATTAATCAAGATTTACCGTTCAAACAAGAGGCAATTCAATTTCAGATTTAGCGCTGAAAAGCAGATCGAATTCTCTTAAAATGTTAGTCAAAACCCACGTTAGAACTTTGAACTATGGCTCAGTCTGTTGTTGACCCAACTGCGCTAGATGACAAGCTTTCCCAACGGTTTATCGAACTCGATCCGAGCGGATATTTTATTATTTGCCTCGATCGCGATGCCCGCTTCATCTACGCAGAACACTACACCAATACAATTAACGACAAAGGCCTTGCTTGCGATCCTGAGACCGGAGAGCCGCTTCCTTGCAATGGCAGCTTAAAGCGTCAAGCCAGTACGTTGTTTAAGGGCAGAACGGCTAAAGAACTATGCATCGAAATTTTTGAAAAACCTAAAACATGTTTAGTGAGCCGTCTCGATCATGCTGCCTATTTGGGACGAGAATTTGTGCGGGCAGAAGAGGCGCTATTAAGCGGAGAGGAATATATTCAAGATTAAAGGGCGCATGATGGCTACGCCCTTGAAAGTTTTAGCGAACTTTAGGGTGTTAGCGAAAAAGGGTTAGCGAACATACCAGTAATACGTTGCCATTGGAATCACGGTTGCGGCAAGCAGCAAGCCAATCACCCACGGAATTGCATTACTCTGTTTCGTTTCTTCAGGTGTCGCAAAGGTTCCTTCGACTTGAACGTTGTCAATCACCTCTGGCGGGCCTGGATCAGGCGCGCCTGAAAGGACAGCAACCAAGCGATCGCTAGCATCCAAAAAGGCTTGGTTGTAGCGATTGCCTTGGCGCAACGGCGCTTGAATCGTTTCTTGGGACACGCTTTGCGCGATCGCATGGGGCATCAATTCTTTTACCTTGTCGCCTGTTGCGATCGCAGAATTATTCGTCAGGCTATCAATCACGATCAAGGTTTGATTTTCCGCCGCTTCGGCAGTGGGGAACCATTGTTTGAACAACTTTTCGGTAAACGAGTCAATCGTCTCATCATAATCGAGGCGTCGAATCGTTACGTAGCGAACGGTTTGCCCAGTTTTTTCCTCCAACTCGCTAAGCGTCGTATTGAGTTTTCCTTCGTTGATGCGACTGATGATGTCGGCTAAATCAACAACGTGAGTATCACCCGATGCCGTAGGCACTTCATATAAGCTAGTTGCGCACGCTGGAGCAACCCAAACGAAAGACATTAGAATTAGAGCAAATGGCAGCAGCCAACGTCGATAAAACGGTGTGAGGAGCTTTTTCATAGCGGATCGATAGTTCGACAATCTTTTTCTCAAAATACAATGGCAGCAACTTGTTTGCGTTGACTTACCAGAAAAATTCGGTTTGTTCAAAAATGTGGTTTATCAACGCAACGCACTATCCCTAGCCCTTAAGGTATTACAATTATTAAGAAATTTGAAGGTCAAGGAGCGTTCATCATGCCTTTATCAGTTGGCGATACAGCCCCAGACTTTACAGTGAAGGACACGACGGGTACAACCATCAAGCTTGCAAACTATGTCGGTAAGAAGGTCGTCCTATATTTTTACCCAAAAGATGACACACCGGGATGCACCAAACAAGCCTGTAGTTTCCGCGATAACTACGAGCAATATTTAAGTAAAGGGATTACGGTTCTTGGGGTCAGCATGGACGATGAAGCGTCACATCAACAGTTTACAGACAAGTTCAACTTGCCGTTTCCTCTGTTGGCCGATACCGACGGTGCCATCACCAAAGCCTATGATGTCGATGGTGGCGGTTATGCAAAGCGGGTCACTTATGTGATTGATGACGGTAAGATTGCTCAGGTTTACGAATCTATTAAAACCGATACTCATGCATCCGATATTTTGGCAGGAATCGGCGCGTAGCTCTTGAGTTCAAGTCTGTACCATTATTTCAGTTTAACCATTTCACTTTAGGTGCCCCAATTCTCTTTCCAGGTTGGGGCATTTTTTTAGCACAAATTCCTGACGTAAGATTGGGCATTCTCAACTAAGAAACTCCTGTTTTCTAAGAATACTGAGTTCCCTGTTTAGCATCACTCATACCATTTTTATCTCAGGGATATCGACCATGACTACTACTGCTGTCGCTGATCTAATTGACACCCCGCTTACGTCGATCGGCGTTGCGACGCCGCCGACCTACTCAGGTCCGAGAGAAGTGTTGGTGAATAAGCCTGTCAATCTCAAGGGCAGCTATGATGCGAATCGGATTGCCAAGATTGCGATCGCAGCCGAAGATAAATTTCCGCTTCAGGTCACGACTAGCAATGGAACCTGGCAAATCTCGATGCCAAAAGGATTTTCTCAAGCCGGATCGCGTTGGATTCGTCTTAAAGGATTTGACACTGTTGGGAAGCTGATCGAAAACAAAGTGTTCTACATCACTGTTAGTACCGATCCGCTCACGGTGGGTCAAGCGTTGACGCTAAAAGTGATGCAAGACACTTACTTCAAAACATCACCAGCAGATTCGTCGCAATTAAATAGCCAGCAAAAGGTGTTAGTCAAAGCGGGACAAACCTTTCCTGTCAATCGCTACGGACTGATTGACGGGCACTTGAAGTTAGAAGTCGGACGAAACGTTGATGCGATCGGGAATTTTGGCTTCTTTTATGAGCCTCACGTTCAACTCAGCAAAGGCACGCAAATTCTTCGCTTCGCTCTTGATGACGTGCCTGATATTCCCTTGGCGGCTCAGTTGCTAATCACGTCTACAACGCTGATTAAGGCGCAACTGGCAGATTCTTCAACGCTAGCGGCTTCCCAAAAAGCTGATGTTCTGCAAGGTCAAACTCTCCAAATTATTGGATACGCTTGCACAGGCGGACACTTCCGGGTGACTTTGGCAGAGCCAATTCCAGGATTTGGAAATCGCGGATATGTCTATTGGCAATACGCTCAAATTAAGCGCAATGGTAAAGAAGTTCCGTATGATTCTGGTGCTCTGACAGTTACGGCTGTAACCGATACGATGCTTAAAAAGCGTCCGGTAGATTCGTCGCAACTGCAACCCGAAGAGCGCACTAATTTTAATAAACACACGTTCTACGGAATTTCGAGCTACATGGTGCAGGGCGGACATATCAAAGTGTCGCTCACAGAAGAAATTCCAGGATTTGGAAATACAGGCTACGTTTTCCCAGATTTTGCTCAGATGAAACGGGGAACGAAACCATTTAATCCAATTTTGCCTAGTGTTGAGATGAATGTTCCTTATTTCTCTCAGCGAGATAATCCGCGCTATTACTGGTCAACCTGTAACGTAACGTCGATCGCAATGGTGCTTTATTACTACGGGATACGATCGCAGTACGGACAGCTAGAAGACGAGTTGTTACAGTGGTGCTTCAACAAGGATGGGCAAGGCTCTCAAACCAATCACAATACCCTTGTTAGCTTAATTCAAGCCTATGGCTTCAAAGCGAGTTTTGACACAAAGCGATCGTGGCGAGACATCAAAGAAGAACTGATCAATGGTAATCCTGTTATTCTATGCGGGTTGTTTACCCATGGGGGGCACATTGTTACCGTAGTTGGCTTTACCCCAGATGGTTTCATTGTGAACGATCCCTGGGGAGATGCGCTGACAGGCTACACCTATACCGAAGGACGAAAAGTTCTTTATCCGTATAGCTACTGTCAGCAAGTTTGCGGGGGAGACGGTGACGTATGGGCACATTTTATTTCTAAGTAGATCTGATCCACACCAGCAGAGTTATGAGATCAATCTTCCGCTGGCGTGGATCAGGTTTATCCTGTCCTTTGAGAAGACCATGTAGGAAGGCTATGCTGATCGCAGAAGCTTAAACCATAGAAAAAGCCTCTGCTTTTGCAGAGGCTTAAGAGAGTGTCTCAAGTAGGGAAAACGTTTGCAGTAGCGTAAAAATTAAACAGCCCGACGCGTCAGTAAGTAGTAGAAGAATAGGGCTACAACTGCACCAAGTACAGCCACAAATAGACCAGTCAGACTGAATGCCGAAGCTGTCAGGGCCAGCGTTCCTGTTTCAAAGAAGGTCACGAGCGACCCACCTACAAAAGCTCCAATTACGCCAAGTAGCATTGTGCCTAAGATGCCACCGCTCTGATATCCAGGGTAGATTGCCTTTGCGATCGCGCCTGCTAATAATCCTAAGATTGCCCAAGCAAGAATATTCATTGAAATCTCCAAAAAGTTTGTATAAAAGTAAACTCGATTCAACCTGATGTGTTCAATTTAGCAATCGTTTCTTTCCAAACCGACCTGTCTAGAGATAGAAAATAATTTGCTCTCAAGAAATAGGTTCAGTATGGAAGTAATCTTTCTGACAGCAGAGTAGGCTCGAATTACTGCGAAAAATTTTCTATCTAGGTTGTGTTGATAATTATGTGAAGTTGGGCTGAATAAGCTAAAAGGCGATG
>NZ_JCACKG010000190.1:0-3627 GCF_059505265.1 Myxacorys chilensis
CGTGTCAATGCAGCCTCGTTTTTAGACCTTTTGAAGCTTCAATTCTGACACTTTCCAACGTGAGTGGTCATAAAACGACGGATATGATTCGCGATCGCATCTCCACACTCTTCCAGGGCAAAGTGTTCAGTATTGAGGCAGGTGTCGAGGCTGATGGCTGCCAAATTTTGAACATCATTGGTGTATTGCCAACGAGTTCCTTCCAGGCTGAGGAGAAATCTGAGTTTGTCTGCATTCTCAGGGGAGCAATCGCGCCAGTATGCCCTGACGGGTTTCCAAAATTGGAGTAATTGCCATCGGTTCATCGGAATTGACCTTCACGATCAAGGTTTAAGCGTCCAATAAACCAGTCTGCGAAATTGTCCTACATTTCACCACTTAAGGTCTGCCAGTTAAACGCCAATTTAGGAATACAGTTGCTACTTAAACGTCAACTGCTGAAGTTCCTTTTGATTCCAGTTGCCTAACCTGGCGGCAGCTTCGTAGGTGCTTTGCAAGAACTCTAACAACATCTGATCGGGTGATTCTGCCTCGCGGACAGCGTCATAGGGCAAAATAAATTCGCCTAACTCTTTATTGTAAAAGGCAGCATCGGGACGAACCTCAGCCTGCTTAAACCCATCGGGTTCTGGGTACGCATAGGAATAAAACGCTGGGTATGATAATCCGGCTCCGGGCCAAAATCCGGCACTACTGACTTCTTGTGAATAGGCTTCCTTTGCTACAGCATCTGGTAGATTTGGCACCCCTCCTGGATGCTCCGGAGCCGATCGCCCCGAAAAGCGCGTTACTGCTAAATCAAAACTCCCCCAAAAAAAATGAACCGGACTGACCTTGCCGGCAAAATGTGAACGAAATTCTCGAAAGACGCGATCGGACTGTAGCAGCACTCGCCAGCATCGATTGGCATAATCCGGATCATAAGCAGCATGGGTTTCATCCTGCTCAAATCGAATCGGATCTGGAACTTCGTTCGGTTTGGTGTTAATGGTGATATGAAGATCGAGTGCTCTGAGCGTTTCCATCACGTTCTGGTAGAAATCAGCGACAGAGCGAGGGTAGAGAGCGATCGCCCGTCTTGCCCCTTCGCTAGTTTGAATCAGCAGTTCATGATCAATGAAATCAAAGTCGATTTGAAAGATGCGGCTGCCATAGGGAATCGTGGAAGTGGTCAGTCCCCGAACGGTTAAATAGAGGGGAGTATGCCAGGAATGATTAATCCACGGAGTTTGGGCAAATCGGATCTTGCCGATGATTTGCGTCCACATGTGTAGGGTGGTATAGGTATCCTGCCATGCGTCCAGGGGTAAACTCGGCCAAATATCCGTTGAGGTCAGGGTAAACTGATTTGACATCATGGTTTCCTCGCGAGTAGAAAAGGGGCGCGTGATTAATAGTTCTTCTGTTGTTCGTCGGCAAAACACCACAGCCATTGTTCTCCCAATTCGGCTGAACTGATCACCGCATGTCCACTTTCTTCATAATGATGGCGTGCGTGCTGATTTTTGGATGAGTCGCAGCACAACATTTTGCCGCAGGTTTGACAAATTCTTAAATGTACCCAGCGATCGCCAACCCGAAGGCATTCCTCACAGCGGAATACCGGGTAATTGGCTTTTGAAATCATATTCTCTAGCGTCAGTTCGTTCAGGTGTTGACAAGCCATGGAAGATTCCTGTGAATGTGCAAGAGATGTACTTGATCAAATGGGATACAGCCATTTGCGAAAGAGTTGGGTCAGGCGCGGCATAATCACGTAGGTGAGCAGGGCAACCGTTAGACCTGTAACCAACAACGTTCTGAGCAATACCGGAAGCCCAGCTAGGAGCGGTACTAGCAAACGATTGAGAATCGATATCGTCAAAAACACTGCCAGCCATGTCACGATCGCCATTTTGTAGCGCGGAGGTGGAGCCTTCATGGGTTTGTTGGGAAGCGTAAACCAGGTTTCCAGACCCGTCAGAGTTTGAATGGTTTCAGGCTTTTCAATCAAGGGTTGCAGCCGCTCCAACCATTCTTGCCGCACAGTGGATTCCAGCCAGGTTTTGAGGTTGTTGTAATGATCAAATCTGAGAATTGCTACATATTCAGGATGAGCGTGGTCACGGGGGCGAATTACATTGACCCCTAAGTGTCCTTTAAACTGATGGGCAGCCGTCGCAATTCCGTGTAACCATTCCTCATACCCTTGCTCACGCCCAGATCGAATGAAGTGAGAAATGATGGCGGTTACCTGGTGAGTTTCTTCATCTGTACCCACGACTAGTGGATCTAGCATTACACATGACCTCAAAAACTCTAGCTGTAAGGAAGTGATGATGGTTAATGAGCGATCGCTGGCGATCGCCCCTATTCTATGCACGAAATCATCCAGTGCTGCTGCAATGCCGCAAATGAACTGGATCACTGAGCAATGATAACATCCACTCAGTTACACACGAGTCATGAGGCGTTCGCGATTGGCAGAGCCAGCATTTGATGTTGCTGCATAGCTCGTCATTAGGTTTTTGTAGTCAGGAATAAACTCTGCAAGGAGATTACCTAGCCCTTCAATATCCTTACGCCAATCACGGTGCAATTCACCCACAACGCTAAACCAATTGACCAATGGAGGAATTGCTGACCTGGACAGGTTTGCCGTCGGCTGAAGGGGTTGTTGCAAGGAGCTGAAGTTCCCATGCAAGGGCAACCGCACTAGCACCGCCATGCTCAAGAAGAATCTCTGATACACCCGCAGATGTTTCTGTGCGTGCCCAGTCACGTTGCCATTCAGCAAGTACAGCCATCCAGTTGATTGGAACTGCACCCGCCTGAACCATACGGCGAACCGCCATGTCATGAGCTTCCGCAGTAACACCGCCCGAAGCATCGGTAACGATGAATACGTCATAACCTTCACCCAGCGCCTGGATTGCTGGCATTGCGAGACAGACCTCGGTCCAAAGCGCAGCAAGTATCAGTTGCTTGCGACCACTTTTCTTCACTACATCTGTAACGTTTGGCTCTTCCCAGGTATTGATGGAAGTGCGGTTGATCGGTTTTTGATCAGGAAAAACATCCCGTAGTCCCTTAATGATATGACCCCCTCTTTCTTCCATGACATTGGTAAGAATTGTGGGTACGTTGAACACCTTTGCTGATTTGGCAAGACCAATAACATTGTTAATGATCATCGTAGGTTCATGGCTGTTCAAGTTGGTGAACTGATAGGGCTGGTGGTCAATCAGTACCAGGATGCTATCTTCTGGACGAAGCAGTCCTTCTAGACCGATTTTTTGATTTTTAGACATTGAACTCTCCTATTTGAGCGATTGGTGAATGAGGAATTGCAGAATGAAATCAAAAGCTAAACATCTCTGCTTGTGCTTTTAAGTGAAACGTCTGTTTACCCTCAAGGGTTGATGACGTAAGCGATCGCGCCATGAACTGAGTCTGCAAGACAACTCCAAATTTCGCCACTTAAGATCTACGAGTTAAGCACAGAGTTAAGGCGTTCGCGTCGCGTGCCCAAAGGATCGCTCCTAATGCTTTCAACGTCGCTGCTTGAGTGTGCGTTAATCCAGTTGCACCTTGAATATTCATGCCTTCAAGCATGGAACCGTGCAATTTACTTGCTCGATCCATTTG
>NZ_JCACKG010000191.1:0-6256 GCF_059505265.1 Myxacorys chilensis
TCCTCTTCCATTCTCGCTAATTCTATTCGAGTCCCCCAACTGCCGGATGTGCCCCTACCCTACTCAACCGAGATCAAAAGTATTTGCTTGAAAAGTACCTTAAGCCTTTGGTTGAAGAAGGCTCGCTACAGTACACCAATTCAGAAAGACCCAACGATCCAAGCCAGCGTTATCAAATTCCTTGAGCCATGCTTAAACCCGGAGAACAAAAAACCGTTCAGGTCTCGCATCCTCAAGTACGCCGAGATGACCGTCTTGACTACATCTGATGCAGTGTCGGGAGTTTCAGCCGTTAGAGCCAATCGTAGCAAGTGAATGACATTCCCAGGTAGTCGCCCGAGGAACAGAAGGAGTCTTGCCAACAGTCGGAAGGGAAGACAAAGCAACTGGCGCAATTTCCAGAGGGGCAATCGTTCTTGTCTTAGCGCTGCGATTGCTGCCTGCCAGTTTTCTTCCGGCGTGCCTTGATGCCCACGCTTTTCCCAAATTTCATAGGATTTGGCGCTAATCTGCTCCTCCGTAAAGGAAAGTGGTTTAGATTTCAAGGCACGTCGTTTTAGTTTTTGCACTTGCACGGCACCCACTATTCTGCCATTGCAAATTTAGCCTGAATTGGTGCTAGCGCGTGGAAAGACTTCAAGCTGCTTACATCAGAGGGATTTGTGGGCAGTTTATGGAATTGGGTAAACGATCATCATGTCCAATGCCTCAAAAATCTGATGTCGACGCCTAGGGCGTGTCATCAATTACAGGATTGAATAAGGTGGAGAGCGTAGACCGTGCCACACAATGCTGTGAACTGGGATGACAACTCGACGCTATGGCTTGCGCGATGACCAATGGGAGTGCATCAAGGACCTGCTGCCCGGACGAAAAGGAACCGTCGGCGTGACAGCAAAAGACAATCGCTTGTTTGTGGAAGCCGTGTTGTATCGCTACCGTGCGGGGATTCCGTGGCGCGACCTGCCAAAGCGATTCGGTGATTTTCGCGTGGTGCATACGCGTTTTAGTCACTGGTCAAAAACCGGGGTATGGGAGCGCGTATTTGAGCAGTTAGCTGAGGATGCGGATAACGAATACGCGATGATTGATGCCACGATTGTCCGCGCCCACCAGCACAGTGCGGGTGCAAAAGGGGGGAGCCAGAAACCGAGGCGATTGGTCGCAGCACAGGCGGATTGAGTACGAAGATTCACGCTACGACCGATGCGTTGGGCAATCCGTTGAGCTTCCATCTCACACCTGGGCAAGCTTCTGACCTGGAGGGTGCAGACCAGTTGTTGTCCGACTTGGTTGCGGATACCGTGCTTGCCGTTGCGAAGCTCTTCCCCGCAGGGGTAATAAAGCCTATGATGCCGATGAGCGAGTGATTCAACGCCTCGAAGCGCAGGGCAAGACCGCCGTGATTCCCCCAAAACGCAACCGCAAGCAGCAACGCGAGTATGACAAAGTGTTGTACAAAGCACGGCATCTGATTGAGAACTTTTTTGCCAAGCTCAAGCAGTATCGTGCCATTGCCACTCGGTATGACAAACGAGCGGTCAACTTCCTGGGTGCAATTTATTTGGCGGCTTCGGTCATCTGGCTCAATTGATGACACGCCCTAGGAAGGGTAGAAGGCGCTCTGAGTATTTGAGAACAAGTATAAGGAGCAGCTTTAACACAATAAAACTGCTAACCACTCTCCCCAAAACTCGCTTCCGAGCGCAAAGAAGACAAGCTGCCGCAATTCAACTATTAGACCTTAGAGGGGTCTATTTGTTTTTGAACTGCCAGCTTGGGGATTTATTGGAACTAGTGAAGGAGTCCGACGATGTTTAACCCCTCAGACTTGAAACTAGATTCTTTGCCCTGGCTACCACTGCGAGCGGTAGCCGCATTTCCCCAACAGCCTGCGATTCACTTCGCGATCGATGCTCAAAACGTGGTCCAGTACATTGGACGGTCGATCAATCCCAGGCAACGATGGAGTCAGCATCATTGCTATAGCCAGTTGAAGGCGATCGGGAATGTTCGGATTGCGTACCTGTTCATCGATGATACGCCTGAAATGTTGTCAGAAATCGAAGCGGCTTTAATCAAGTGGTTTGATCCTCCTCTCAATGGTGCGCCTGTACCTCCCTATGATCCACCACCGCAGCCAATTGACGAGAATGACTTAGTGGAATTACAAGCAATTGCAGCAATGAGAATTGACTGGACAGGAACAGCCATTCATCAGTCCACACTTCCGGTATTCCAAGAAACTTTTAATCGCTACGTCTGCCTTGAGCTAATTGGGGGTGGGCGAGAAATTTCGATACCCAAAGATAAGGCGACATTGATGCCACTAGAGGCAAGCAGTCTAGAGCGAACCTATCGTCTGCCAAAGAGGCAAGCAGAGATGCTCTCGTAGCCAACCGAGTGAGATGATTCAAGATTGAGCCCGATAACTCCTGAGCAGAAAAAAATGTAACCCCAACTCTAGCTAGCAGAATGCTTCCGGAGTCATTGGGGTTATGGCCAGATCGGAACTCAGCATCAAATCAACGGCGGTTTCTTCCATGAATGTTTTGGGCAATCTTACTAAAAGGAATGCCTCGATCGTGCCCAAATTAGGGAAGAGATCTCGGCAAAACGCTCTAAAACTCAAATTAGGTTAGCCAGTTTTAGGCAGTTGTTAGGCAGTTTTAGGCACTTCAAAAACTGCCTAACTTTCCTCAAATGTCCGTGTAGTAAGTCTTTCTCTTTTTTTGGGTTAGCCAGTTAGCCAGTCTTTTGTATTTGTATGAAAAGAAGAGAAAACAGTGAAGATAGAGTCCGCAATAAAGACACAGTTGTTCAAGAATCGAAAGAACGAGTCAAAACTGCAATCAAGAACGCAGGCTACCTGTTTCCTATGAAGCGGATCGTGATCAACCTAACGCCTGCTGATTTGAGGAAAGAAGGTCCGAGTTTTGACTTGCCCATTAGTGTTGGCGCTCTAGCCGCCTCAGAACAAGTGAGCGCAGACCTGTTGGAAGAATATTTATTTTTGGGCGAGGTTTCGCTAGACGGTAGCCTTCGTCCGGTGGCAGGAGTACTCGCGATCGCGGCGGCTGCCAAACGGCTCGGCATCTCTAGCTTAGTCGTGCCTGCCGATAATGTTCGAGAAGCCGCCGTGGTGCAAGGCATCAAGGTTTACGGTTTCAAACATTTATCGGAAGTCGGACAGTTTTTGAGCGATCCATCCTCAGTTCTGCCAGCCCAAGTCGATGGCGAAGCCGAGTTAACGCAAGCGCAAAGTACTGCCCCAGATTTGCGAGATGTTAAAGGTCAAGCTCACGCCCGTCGAGCGTTAGAAATTGCGGCAGCCGGGGGCCACAATTTAGTCTTTGTTGGACCTCCGGGAAGTGGAAAGACGATGTTAGCCCGGAGACTTCCCAGCATTCTGCCGCCCATGGCATTTGCAGAAGCGTTGGAGGTGACTCAGATTCACTCGGTCGCGGGCTTGCTAAAGAATAAAGGCTCATTAGTCGCCACTCGTCCCTTCCGCAGTCCACATCATTCGGCATCTGGACCGTCTTTGGTGGGTGGAGGTAGCTTTCCGAGACCTGGAGAGATTTCGCTCGCCCACCGAGGTATTTTATTTCTTGACGAGTTAACCGAATTCAAACGGGATGTCCTCGAATTTCTACGTCAGCCCTTAGAAGATGGCACGGTGACGATTTCTCGAACGCGACAATCCGTGTCATTTCCGGCGCAATTTACTCTGATCGCCAGCACAAACCCTTGTCCCTGCGGATACTATGGTGATACCGTCCAGCCGTGTACCTGTTCACCAAGACACAGAGAGCAATATTGGGCGAGGCTATCGGGTCCATTGATGGATCGCATTGACCTACAAGTGGGAGTCAATCGACTGAAGCCAGAAGAAATTACGCAGCAGACCACTGGGGAAGATTCCGCGACGGTACGATCGCGCGTGCAGGCAGCTCGAGATCGCGCCTGCGATCGCTTTCAAGATACGCCGCTTCGCTGCAATGCCGAGATGCAGAGCGCTCACTTGAAAAAGTGGTGCAGCTTAGATAGTGCAACTCGCACCTTACTTGAAAATGCAATTCGCAAATTAGGGCTGTCCGTGAGAGCGAGCGATCGCATCCTCAAAGTGGCACGGACGATCGCGGATTTAGCGGGCGATGAGAAGTTACAAACGTCACACGTTGCTGAAGCAATCCAATATCGTACGATCGACAGAATGCAGTGAGGTCGAATAATGAAACCTAATCAAGGAGACTACGTTGTTCTCGTTCATGGATTAGGGCGTACATCCTTGTCTATGAAAAAGCCCGAACGCTTTTTGGCTCAGAAAGGTTACACAGTTGTCAATTTCTCCTATCCTTCAATCCGGTTTGATATTGAGACATTAGCAAATCAATATCTTAAGCAAGCACTTCTAGAACACTGTATCGATCCAAGCAGAAAAATTCATTTTTTAACGCATTCATTAGGCGGAATTCTAGCACGAACTTATCTTAAAAATGAAGTGATTCATAGTCTTGGTCGTGTTGTAATGCTTGCCCCTCCCAATCAAGGAAGCGAATTAGCTGATTTCTTGAAAGAGCTAACTTTATATCAGTGGCTTCTAGGTTCTGCGGGACAACAGTTAGGAACTGATTCCGCTAGTTTACCAATTCAGCTAGGGAGAGTTAATTTCGAGCTTGGAATTATTGCTGGAGACAAAAACATTAATCCCTTCAGTTCATTTATTTTTATTTCAGCTAACGATGGAAAGGTTTCTGTAGATAGAGCCAAAGTTGAAGGGATGAAGGATTTTCTGATTGTCCGTCGAAGCCATACCTTTCTAATGAATGATAAAGACGTTTTAGAACAAGCTTGTTTCTTCTTTCAGAATGGCTGCTTTGAAACGATTCGCTAGAAAATCTCATTCCTGCTCCATAGATTCGCTGTGATTAGACGCTACAATGTGACCGATGTAATCTGCCACGCGCCTTGATAGAGCGTTACACCCTGCCCGACATGGGCAACATCGGACTATGCGATCGCACAACTTAATTTTTGGGAAGCATACGATATAACTTCAGGCTTTGAGTAAAATGCTCAGAGTTTTTTATGTCAAAGAACTATCGTCGTGTTCGTAAATCAACTGTTGTCAAGAATTCAGTCGGTCAACACTTCAAGCTCGGCGGCTACCGTCCTGAAAAGCAAGATTCCAACGACAAAAAATATAGTGCGAGCCGCGATCGTCGAGAACCTCTACCATCCAAGATTGATCTGCGTCCCTACCTAACCCCTGTCGAGCATCAGGGTGACACCAATAGCTGCACTGCTAACGCGATGGCAGGCGCTTATGAATATCTGGCTAATCGGCTATTGAATCGATCGGATGATGTGAGCCGTCTATTTATCTACTACAACGCTCGTGAATTAGATGGTGATGTCGCCATTGATGAAGGCACTTATTTAAAGAGCTGCATCAAGGTTCTGCGGAAGCATGGGGCTTGCTCTGAAGCAACTTGGGCATTTAATCCAGCAAAAATTTTAGAACAGCCATCTGCGGAAGCCTACGAAGAAGCAGCAAATTTTGTCATCGAAGATGCATATCGAGTCAAAGTTGATCTTTACACAATGCAAAGCTGTCTCGCTGACGGCTACCCATTTGCCTTCGGATTGCAGCTATTTTCGTCGTTTCAGGCAGCAGGATCTAACGGACTGGTTCCCATGCCCGACCCAGACAACGAAAAGCACGACGGCGGTCATGCCATGCTGTGTGTCGGTTATTCAGACCCCGATCAAGTCTTTATCGTTCGCAACTCGTGGGGCGAGGAATGGGGCGAGCAGGGATACTGCTATATTCCCTATGACTATATGACCAAACCCCGCCTCAATGGAGATTGCTGGGTCATTCGGCAGGTCAGTGATTTTGATTTAAGCCAAGACATCCAAGGCAATTCTTCCTCCTTGTTTGATGGCGCAACGGCTGCGATCGCGTCCGCCTTCCAATCTCCAGGTGCGATTTGTAATTCCGCGATCGTCAATCTCTTTAATAATTTCTACACGGTTGAATACGAAGAAGAACTCATTTATGTCGAGAAAGGACTCTTGTCCGTTGATGCGTGCGAAGACTTGGAATCTCTCTACTACCAAGAGTATGACGAGTATGAAGAATCATTAGAAGACGAAGAAACCGAAGATAGCTACGAGGAAGAAGACGAAGAAGAAACCGAAGATAACTACGAAGAAGACGAAGAAGAAACCGAAGACGAAGAAGAAACCG